>CAIYTE010000155.1 GCA_903929045.1 uncultured Hyphomicrobiales bacterium | reverse complement strand
TCAAACACGAAGCCGGTGTAGTAGTCGAAGCCGCGGCCGAAGCTGGTCGAGAAGTGCACGCGCTTCAAGTCGATGCCGCGCGCGGCGAGGAAGCCGTTGCGGCTTTCAAACAGATCAAGCGCCTGCGTCATGGTGCCGTTCATGTTGGCGTCCGTCGTCAGCGCGCGCAGTTCGGCGGCGGCTTCGTCCGGATCGCCAGTGACGGCGAGAAAGCGTTCGATCAGCGCGCGCACTTCCTGCGGTAGCTTGGCGCCGGCACCGAGCGACGACTGTTCGAGAAAGCGTTCGGCGATTTCCGCGACCGATCGGCCGCCGACGGCATTGATGCCGGCGATCGACAACAGGTCGGTCACAAGCGCATGCGCGCCTTTCGGATTGGCGCCGGCGAGTGCCGCGAGGACGCCCTGATATTCCGGCCGCGCATTGTTGCCGCCGAGCACGAGACGGTCGAGGTCCTGCGCCAGGTTGGTCTTGCGGTTGAAATCCTTGATGAGGCGGCGCTTCCAGGCCGGCGGCAGATCGAGGCCTGCGACCAGCGCGCAGAACAGCGCGACGTCGCCGGTCTTGATGTCGGGGGAGGCGAGGCCGTAGCCGGCGGTCGCTTCGAGGCCGAGCGACAGCATCTCGGCGTCGGCGGCGGCCTTGTCGGCGCGGCCGAAGCTTTCAATCCCGGCCTGCAGGAATTCGGCGGGCTGGTCGGCGCGGTGACGGAAAATCGGGCCGAGGTAGCAGAAGCCGGCGGGCTGGCCTGCGGCGGGCGAGGCGAGGTAGTCGCGCGACACCGGGATGGTCAGGTCGGGCCGCAGGCAGAACTCGCCGCCGCCCGGCGCGGTGGTCAGGTACATGCGGTTGCGGATGTCCTCGCCCGACAGGTCAAGGAACGGCTCCGCCGGCTGCAGGATCGCAGGCGCGACGCGTAGATAGCCGGCGCGCTCGTAGGACGCCACCAAGGCTTCCGCCCGGGCATCCGCGCCGTTTGCCTTTATCGTTACTCTTGCGTCCATCGCCTGTCCGTATCCCGCTTCCGTGACGGCCCTTTAGCACGGGAGTTTTAAGGATTCGACGCCCTTTGCCCGGCGCACTTAACGGCGCATCCGGCCAAAGGATTGGTATCGTTAACGAATTTCGAGCGCTACCGGCCCGGAGGCTGCCGGATACCGGCAATTTAGACAAAATCAACAAAACCGGCGTTGACTGGATTTCGTCCTGGGAGGGATCGCCGATGCCCATCTCGCGTGCTTTCGTCGATGACTTCTTCAAGGTCTATTCGGCGCGGGATCCGGACAGGCTCGGCGCCTTCATCCATGACGACGTCGTCTGGACGGTCAGCGGACCCGTCGACGTCATCAGTTATTGCGGCACGCATCGTGGCAAGGCCGCCGTGCTGGATCTCATCTTGCGGCTCATCCCCTCGGTCTTCAGCCACACGCAGCACTTCCAGGAATCGCTTTTGCTGGATGGCGACCGGGTGGCCATGCTCAATCGGCGTTCCGCGTGCCGCAGCGGCGATGGCCGCATCATCAGCTATCGCGTGGCGAACTTCATGCGCTTTGAAGACGGCAAGGTGATCGAGAATCAGTCGCTGCTCGACAGTTTCGACGCGGTGGAGCAGGTGCTCGGCCATCGGCTGACCGCTTACGACCCGCCGTCGAGCAGGACCAGCGATCTCGTCGCTCTGTAATCATCGAGAAGTGATTTCCACACATTTTCGACCTGCTATGATCGCGAGGAAATTCGCGAGGGAGCTTTTCATGACGCTTTTGTTTCGCCCGCTTGCTGTCGCCGCTTTTGGTTTGATCGCCGCCGTACCTGCTTTCGCGCTCGACATGCCGCCGCGAAAGGCAGGCCTGTGGGAGCTCAAGATGGATTTCGAAGGCCGCAAGATGCCGGCCACGACGATGAAGCAGTGCACGGACGCCACGTCCGACAAGGTCATGACCTCGAACTTCGGCGGCCCGGCGCAAGCGGCCTGCTCGAAGCAGGACATGACCAAGACCGCCAACGGCATGACCGTGGATTCGGTGTGTGAATTCGGTGCGGGCAAGACGACCACGCATGCAGTCATCAACGGCAACTTCGACAGTGCCTACACGGTGGATGTGCAGTCGAAGCGGGAAGGCGGCCCGGCCATGCCAAGTATGCCGGCGGACGGTTCGAGCCATATGACGATCACCGCGAAATGGCTGGGGCCTTGCGCCGCCGGTCAAAAACCAGGCGACGTCATCATGGCCAACGGCATGACGATGAACATGCTGGACATGCAGAAGATGATGCCGAAAAGGCCGCCGCAGTAAAACTACGCCGCCGGCTTTTGCGCAGCGGGCGCGGCTTCCGCGGGCTCGATGTTCTGCATCGGCTGCACGGATGCCAACTGTGAAGCCTGGGTTTGCTGCTCCTGCGGCGCCATCATCGAAGGCACGTTCGATTCCGCCGGCTGCACCGGCTGCTCAACAGCCTGTGCCGCCGGCACGTTATTGCTGCCCGGCTGGATTTCAGGCGCGCCATCAGCAAGCGGGGGCTCGACCGAGGCGTCCGCGACGGGCGTGAAATCATGCGGCGACTGGCTGGCGTGCACCGTCACATCGACCGTCATGCCGAGGAACTGACCCATCGTGCCGTCGAAGGTGCCGGAAATCGGAATGGCCTGTGATGGGTCGCGCGTCACCGCAACGCGGATCAGATTGTCGCCCGCGATCAAACCATTGGTCGGATCGTATTCGACCCAGCCTGCGCCCGGCAAATAGACGTCGGCCCAGGCATGGGTCGCTCCCGATCCCTGAATGCCGCCGTCACCGCCGTCGAGCGCCGGATCGTAGAGATAGCCGGAGATGAAGCGCGCGCCGAAGCCGAGGCTGCGCACCGCCTCGATGAACAGCAAAGCGAAGTCGCGGCAGGTACCGCTCATGCGCTGCAGGGTTTCGATCGGCGTCTGCGTGCCTTCTTCGTAGCGTGCGTTGTAGGTGAACTGCTGCTTGATCGCGCCGTTCATGTTCGACAGGAGATTATAGGTCGACATGAAACGGCCTTTGACGAACTGCTTCGCCCAAGCGTCGACCAGACCGTTCGGGTCCGGGTAATGACGATCCAGAAGCCGGCCGAGATCGCTGCGGTCATTCGCGGAGTACACGAAAGGATAGACCTGCGCCTCTGGCGCGATCGGAAACACCGGCCGCGTGAGCCCGAAATGTTCGAGATGGAGCGTGCTGAGGATCATCAGGTCTGCGGAGTGGCTGCCGAATTCGACTTCGGCGACCGAATTGCCGAACACGTCGTGCATCCAGCGCGTCTCGCCGGGCGGCGAGAGGGTCAGTTCGGCGGCCACCAGCCTCAAATCGTGACTGTCGCGCGGACGCAGCATCAGACGATGCGAGCCGAATTTTACCGGCGCGGAATAGCGATAGTGTGTTTCGTGGCGGACCGTGAGGTATTTCATCGTCTCGCCGTTTTGAGGAATGCCGCGCGTCTAATCTCAGGTGCGGTCTTTGACGGTGCAAACCTTGTCGGTTCGCTTCTGCTCTGGCTGCGTCGGGCTATCAGCGTCCGGCAAAACGGGTGTATCCGCATCCGGCTGCAGCGGCGGTACCGCAATGTGGGTGCCGGTATGCCTCTGCAACGCCATTGGAATGGGATAGGACCAGCGATTAACCCCCACGCGACAACTCCCCGGCTTTTGGGTTATTGCCGTATCAATGCGCGGAAGCGC
>CAIYTE010000154.1 GCA_903929045.1 uncultured Hyphomicrobiales bacterium | reverse complement strand
CCTACGGGCCTAGGTTTCGCAAACCACTAATTATCTCCAGTCAGGAGGAAACAACTCACGGTTCGTCAACCAAAAATCTTTGACTACGGATGAATTTCTGCTGTTTAGATCAATGGATTTAAGATGAAGCAACGCACGCCGACGAGTGACAGCCACGGCGTAGACCGCAACAAACCCGAAAAAGACGTAAAACGAAACGAGACAGGCGATAGCGCTTAAAACAATATTGCTTAGACCGCTTGTTTTCTCAATGGCGTCGTAAAGAGCTGCAAGAATAAGGATCGCGCCAGCCGTGTGCGATCCGATCCTGAACATAGATTTTTGTGCAACAGCTTTGACTAGCTCCTCGGAAAGAGGAAGATCGCTATAGCGTTTAAGTTGTTCCTGTTTTGACTCATATCCAAAAATGATCATAACCCCTCACATCCTAAACACCCCGAACCGTGTCTCCGGCACCGGCGCGTTGAGCGCCGCCGAGAACGCCAGCGCCAGCACGCGGCGGGTTTCCGAAGGCGCGATGATGCCGTCGTCCCACAGCCGCGCCGTCGCGTAGTACGGATTGCCCTCGGTCTCGTACTGATCGCGGATCGGCGCCTTGAATTCCTCTTGCTCGATCTGCGACCAGGCGCCGCCGCCCGCTTCGATGTTGTCGCGCTTGACGGTCGCCAGCACCGAGGCCGCCTGCTCGCCGCCCATCACCGAGATGCGCGCATTCGGCCACGAGAACAAAAAGCGCGGCGAATAGGCGCGGCCGCACATGCCGTAATTGCCGGCGCCGTAAGAGCCGCCGAGGATGAGCGTCACCTTCGGCACCTGCGCGCAGGCCACCGCCGTCACCATCTTGGCGCCGTCCTTGGCGATGCCGCCCGCCTCGTATTCGCGGCCGACCATGAAGCCGACGATGTTTTGCAGGAACAAGAGCGGAATGCGGCGCTGGCAGCATAGCTCGACGAAGTGCGCCGCCTTCTGCGCGCTCTCGGAAAACAGAATGCCGTTATTGCCGAGAATGCCGACCGGCATGCCGTGGATATGCGCAAAGCCGGTGACCAGCGTCGGCCCGTGGAGCTGCTTGAACTCGTCGAATTCGGAGCCGTCCACCAGCCGCGCGATGACCTCGCGCACGTCATACTGCTTCTTGAGGTCGGCCGGCACGATGCCGTCGAGCTCGGCGATGTCGAACGCGGGATCGCGCGACGCGTTCAGCGGGATGTCGATGTTCTTTTTCGTATTGAGATTGGCGACGATGCGGCGCGCCAGCGCCAGCGCGTGATGATCGTCATTCGCCAGATGATCGGCGACGCCGGACTTGCGCGCGTGCAGATCGCCGCCGCCGAGATCCTCCGCGCTCACCACCTCGCCGGTCGCCGCCTTCACCAAAGGCGGGCCGCCGAGAAAGATGGTGCCCTGATTTTTGACGATGATGGTTTCGTCCGACATCGCCGGCACGTAGGCGCCCCCGGCCGTGCACGACCCCATCACCACCGCGATCTGCGGAATGCGCAGCGACGACAAGGTCGCCTGATTGTAGAAAATGCGGCCGAAGTGGTCGCGGTCGGGAAACACATCGGTCTGGTGTGGCAGGTTGGCGCCGCCACTATCGACCAGATAGACGCAGGGCAGCCGGTTCTCGCGCGCGATCTCCTGCGCGCGCAGATGCTTCTTCACCGTCATCGGGTAGTAGGTGCCGCCTTTGATGGTAGAGTCGTTGCACACCACCATGCATTCGCGGCCCTCGATGCGGCCGATGCCGGTGATGAGACCCGCGCCGTGAATGGCGTCGTCATACATCGCGTTGGCGGCGAGCGACGACAGTTCGAGAAACGGCGAACCCGGATCGATCAGATTCATGACGCGGTCGCGCGGCAATAATTTGCCGCGCGCGACGTGACGCTCGCGCGCCTTGTCGGTGCCGCCTTTGGCGGCTTCCGCGCGCCGGGTCTGCAATTCCTCCACCAGCGCGGCCATCCGCGCGGCATTGGCGCGGAATTCAGCGGAATTCTTGTCGATGGCGGAATTCAGAATCGCCAACAGCGCCTCCCTGCCCTTTTTTCAAAGGGTGCCTTGGTGGAACCCGGAAGGCAATGGCGCGCAAAATGGCAGCATTTCAGCGCGACGCAGGAACCTCGCGGCAACGCATGCGTTCTCATCAACACAACCAAGCAATTTCGTGGGGTCCAGAGGAGAACACGATGAAACATGCACGTCTGTTATCGACCGTCGCGGCGGGTCTGGTGCTCAGCACCGCCGCTTTCGCGCAAGCACCGTCCAAGGACAACAACCCCGGCGCCGCGCAGCCCGCGCCCGCCGCCCAGCAGAACGCACCGGCGGAAAAGTCCGCCCCAAACATGAAGGCCGGTCAGCCCGGCGCCGAAACCCACAAGGCCCCCGTCCCCGGCGGTCAGGCCGCGGAAGGCGCCAAGCCCGGCAATCCGGACAAGGCTGTCGACAAGGGTTCGATGGAGAAATCGACGCAGAACGCGCCGCTGAAGCCGAGCGACGCCAATGGTAGCAGCACCGCGAAGCCGAACGCGGCGCAAAACGCCGCGCCCAATGCCGCTCCCAGCGCGGCACCGAAGGCCGCCGGCGCCGAACAGCGTTCGACCACGGGCCAGGGTTCGGCGGCAGGCGCCGTCAAGCTATCGACCGAGCAGCGCGGCAAGATCACGACCGTCTTCAAGTCGCAGAAGGTCGAACGCGTCGACGCCGCGAAGCTGAACATCTCGATCAGCGTCGGCACGCGCGTGCCGGGCACGGTTCACTACCACCCGATCCCGCAGGAAGTCGTCGTGATCTATCCGGAGTGGCGCGGCTTCGACTACATCCTGGTCGGCGATCAGGTCGTGGTGCTCGACCCGCGCACGCACGAGATCGTCGCCGTTCTCGACGCCTGATCTTCACGAGCCGCGCACAACGTCAGCCCCGCGTCCGGGAAACCGGACGCGGGCGTTGTTAAGCCCTGCGCGGTTTGAACGCAGTCATGTTGCCAAACCGTCATGGAACGTGCTGCAGCGCAAAACGTTATCTTCCCGAACACCCCACGCAACGGAAGGATTGATCATGAACAAAGATCGTATTGAAGGCAGCTTCGAGCAGGCCAAGGGCAAAGTGAAGGAAGTCGCCGGCAAGGCCACGGGCGACGCCAAGCTCGAAGGCGAAGGCAAGGCGCAGCAGGTCGCCGGTAAGGTTCAGAACGCCGTCGGCGGCGTGAAGGACTCGGTCAAGGAAGCCCTCGACCACTAACGCCGATCATTGTCTCGACCTTAAAACCCGGCGCTTGCGCCGGGTTTTTTGTTGTGCAGGCTAGGCGTGAACAGGAGCGCCTTGCATGATCACCCGCTTTTCCGGCCTGACACCGACGCGCAGCCGCGCCGTCATCCATGACGGCCTCGTCTTTACGGTGGCCGTATCGCCGGACCCGGATCCGGATGTCTACACGCAGACGCAAAAAGCGCTGAAGCGCATCGACGAAAGCTTGGCGATGTCGAAGACCGACAAGAGCCGCATTCTTCAGGCCCTCGTCTACGTCGCCGACATCAAGCAAAAAGAAGAGATGAACCGCGCCTGGGACGAATGGGTCGACCGCGCCAATCCGCCGATGCGCGCCTGCCTCGGCGTCGATCTCGAGCACCCTCACCTCGTCGAAATCGTCATCACCGCCGCACAAGGGTAAACCATGCTGACCACCGACAAATACAAGGACCTCAAGCTCGCGCTCGACGGCTTTACGCCGCCGGGCAAGGGCTTTCACCGCAATCTGCTGATGGACATGATGTATGCGTCGCTGCCGCGCGACGCGAACGTCAAGGTGCAGATCTACAATGCCGAGATCGTGCCGGGCGGCTTCACCAACTGGCACTGCCACAACGGCCCCGCGTTCTTCGTCTGCGTGCAAGGACAGTTCGAGGCGCATTTCGAGGAAGGCACCCTGATCACGGCCAAGGCCGGCGACTGCTATGTCGAGCCGATCGCGAAATTCCACCGCGGGCACAATCCGCATCCCGAAGTATCGTACGCGGGTATCGGTCTGTGCTTCACCTCGCCCGATCGCGACCATGTCACCAACTCAATCGAGCGGCCGTGGTGACCGTCAGACCAGTTCGTGCAGGAAGGCGAGGATAAAGCTGATGGCAAGCAGCGACGCGCCGAGCAGATACAGGCGATGCTCCCGGCCCAGTTCCTCGATCTGCTGTTTGCTCAACTCGCCTTTCAGAATGACCATGCCGGCGGCGATGTTCGGATCCGAGGTTCGCACATCGCCGGCCTGCACCAGAGTCCTGCGCAGACCGATGGTGCTCCACGTCGCCCACAGGATGACGATGGAGCCGGCAAAGCCGAACACCGCCGCCGCCATGCCGAGATAGGGCGCGACCGACGTTACGATCTGCGCCATCCCCGCCTCCTGACTATTCCTCGGCCTTGAGCGGTCTGCGGAGCGGATTTGAAAGTCTCAGACGTCCCAGAGCTTCCGGTTCCGCCTCTGTCGCCATCGGCTCGGGATACGCGGCTTCCGCGACTTCCGTCACGGTCTCAGGCATCGGCAGCTCTTCGACGGAATCGCGCCTCGCAACAGAACGCAGCAGACTGACTTCCCTGTGCAGCCGCATATTGTCTTTGCGCGCAGCCTTCAATGCCCCTTCCACCCGCGCTCGTTCCATGCGCTCCTGCTGCAGGGCCGCATTCATATCCTCGATCAACTTTTCCTCACCGCCGTTGTCGCCGCTGGCGCCAAGCGTGACTTTGCGGAGCGCGATCAATTCCCGCATGATATCGCTGAGATTGATATTTGCGCCGATCTCGGCCTGCGCCGCGACCTCCGTCGACGCCCCCAGCGTGACGGTTTCACCACACGCGTGCGCGAACCGCGCCAGCATTTTGAGGCTGGGCGCATTCCGCAGCGTCCCACTTTCAAGTTGCGAGACGCGGCCCGTCGTGATGCCGAGACGCTCGGCGAGTTGCGTTTGACTCCACTTGTTGCGTTCGCGCATCCGCTCCAGCATATCGCCGGCGTTGCGCACGAGATTGATGACCGACTGCGCTTCGTCGAATTTGGGATCGCTTTTCTGCAACTCGCCAAGAAGAGCTCTAACGTCGGTCATCCGGCCTGTCCTGCAACGATGGTTCCCTTCGCTTTGCGATGCAGCGCGTCGGCCAGCAATCCGTCGCGCTCATTGTCATCGCTGCCATAGCTATCGACAATTTTCAGCATCGTGACCTACAGATCCGTGATGGCAACCGCGGCCCAAATCCCCGCCTGCCCCGAACCCGGCGCGCGGTAATACAATTTGACCGTGTCGTCGGCCGCTATGTGCAGCCATCGCTTCGCCTCACTGGCCAGTCCCAACTCCTCCGTATTCGTCACCATGTTGCGCAACTCGACGAGTTCCTGAACGCGCCGCCGCTTCACGCCCGGCGCGCGTACATTGGCCAAAACCTGACGAAACTCCTGTTCGGAGGAAATGGCGCCGAGAACGACGTACCTCACCACTCTCTCCATTATAATAGCTATAGCTAAATATTCAAGCTATCGCTAACACGTTGGCGGAACGGCAGATTTCACGATTTTAGCGGTAAGTTTTAATTACACAATCATGGATTGTGGCTTACAGCCACCGCACAAGGGCGCGGTCAGGTGCCCGTGCACGCGGTGATCAGACCAGCGTCAGATCCGCGATCACCGGCAGATGGTCCGAGATGGCGCGGGCCTCTGGGTCGGTGAAACTCTGCAACAAAGCGCGACGTGGCCGAGAATAGATGCGGTCGAGCCGCAGCATCGGGAAGAAGGCCGGAAAGGTGCGAAAGCGGGTGCGGCCGGCGAAATGCCGCGACAGCACAGCGCGCACTGAGCCGGGCCAGAACCAGTCATTGAGATCGCCCATGACAATGGCGGCGCCCTGCCCGGCGCCGAGTTCGATCAAGGTCCGCGTCTGGTCGCGGCGCTCATTCACGCTCAAGCCCAGATGCGTGGCAACGACAATGAGCGGGCCGCGCGGGGTCGCGATCTCGGCGCGGATGGCGCGGCGCGGTTCGCGCCCGGGCTGGGAGATGTCGCGCACTTCATGGGACGCGATCGGCCAACGGCTGATGAGCACCTGACCGTAATCGCCGTCCTTGGTGGTCAGCGCCTTGGCGCCGATGCCGTAAACACCCACCGCACCGGGCAGAAACTCGAACGGATTGACGCCGTCGGCCAATGCGCGGCGCGAGTCCACCTCCTGCAAGGCGACGACGTCGGGATCCCATTTGCGGATCAGCGTCACCACGAGAGACAGATCGAAGCGCGGGTTGCGGCCGAAGGCGCCGTGGATGTTCCAGGTCATGACGCGGCAATTGCCGATGCGCTCGACCGTCACCGCGCATTGCTCCAGCGCGACACAGCGGCCTGAATGCCGACGGAGATGGCGATCCATGCCGCAACGGCGGCGGCGAGCAGCGCGAAGTCCAGCGGCGTCGGCGCCGTCATGATGCGCGCGAACTGGTGGCCGACCGCTGAAATCGCAATCAAGCCCGGCAGCAGGCCGAGCAGCGTGCCCGCAACGAAGTCGAACACCGAAATGCCGCTGGCGCCGGCGATCAGATTGACCACCGTGAACGGCGCGATCGGCACCAGCCGGATGGCGGCGACCGTCACGACGCCGCGGCGCGCGATGCGCTGGCGCACGCGGTTCAGCCGCGGCCCGAGAATATTGCGCAATGGCCGTTTGCCGACGGCCGCGCCAATGCCATAGCCGACCGCCGCGCTCGCCAGCGCCCCGAGCGCAGCATAGGCGAAGCCGAACCACGGCCCGAAAGCGGCCGCGCTCGCCGCGATCAGCATCAGCAATGGAAACATCACCAGACCGGCGCCGACAAAGGCCGTGACGACGATGACCGGCGCCCAGTGGCTCTCGGCAATCGAGGCGAAAAAGGTCCGCACGACTTCCGGTTTCGCCAGCGGCATGTAGCGCCAGGCCAGCGCCAGCGCGAGCAAAGCGAGGCCGGCGAACACGACCTTGGCCATGGTGGCGACATGACGCGCCGGAATTCCACCCGCAAGCTCGCGAACGAAACGCTCGATGCCGAAGGGCTTGCGCGGGTCGGCCACGCTCTGGATCGCAGCGGACAATTCATCGACCGCCGCGTCGTCGCTGATGGGCTGGAGGCTGTGGCCGTTGTTTTGCAACACTTTCGCCGCCGCGATCAGCGAGCCGTTCGCGTGCACGATCGCCGCCGCGACGTGCTCAGCGGTGCACCCGGTGTGATCGCCGATGAGGCGGTTGCGCATCTCGACAATCCGCGCGCGCTCGGCGCTGTTCCGCGCGGCGATAGCGACATCGCATTCGGTGTCGGTGCCCATCGAACGGTTGTTGAGATTGGCCGAGCCGATGCGCAGGAAGGTGTCGTCGATCACCATGACCTTGGAATGCACCATGGTCGGCACGTTGCGCAGGCCATCCGACACCTGCGGATAGACCAACGAAACACGGTCGCCGCCAGCGTCACGCAGGATTTTCGCGAAGTGGACGCGCCCGGCCCGCATGCTGTGCGCCTCGAACCAGCTGTCGTGCGAATTCGGCGCGACGATCAGCAGTTCGAGCGCGGGCCGCTCGCCCAGACGTTGGGCCAGCGCCGCGGCGATCGGCTCCGAGGTGAGAAACTGGTTCTCGATATAAATGGAGCGTTCCGCCGTCGCGATGCTGTCGTAAAACAACGCCTCGACTTCGAGCACCTCGTCCTGATCCTCGTAGCGCGGTTGCGTACGCGCGATCGCGACCTCGATGTCGTTGAAATCCGCCGGCACATGATCCGGCCACGGATCACTATCGCTTTCGGTGCGCCGCAGGTTTTCGCAGGCCGCGCAGGCCCAGCGCGCACGCATCAGTTCGCCGAGCGCTTCCGCCGCCTTGCCCTCGACCATCATCTGCACGTCATGGAACGGCTTGTAGGGCTTGCCGTCCGGATCGACGCGGTGCGCCTCGTCGATGGCGTGCGCGCCGGTGTCCCAGCGGCGAATGGTGATGTCGAGACCGCCGCTGAAGGCGACCTTGTCATCGACCACCACGATCTTCTGATGTTGCGAAGAGCCGAGCGGCACGCAATCGTCGAGGCAGAACCGGATCTGCGGCGGTGTCGTCCAGCTCAACGAATAAGTCGGAAACGGATCGCGCTCGGCGGCATAGAGCACCGGGAAATCCCACAACAGCAGGCTGATATCGAGATGCGGCCGCTCCGTAACCAGCGCGCTGAGGAATTCGGCGAGTGTCGCCGGATAGCCGTCATCCGCCTCGCCCGACGGGCCGACCAGCCGCGTCTGCGCGTGCAGATCCCAGCCAGCGACCAAGATGGAACGCTGCGCCTTGATCATGGCGCTGCGCACGGCGCCGAAATACGTCGCGGCGTCGACCAGCATCGCGGCGCGATGTGCTTGTTCCACGCGCCAGACGTTGTGACCCGGCTTAAACTGCATGCGGCAAAAGAACCCCCGGGGTGAAAACGTCCCCGGGGATCTAACGCATGGCTGGAACTTTGGTTCGGCGCGTCAGACGCCGCGCACCAGCGGCCAGTCCGGCTCGTTGTGCTGCATGACCCATGGCTCTTTGAGCGCCGCGGCGAGCCATTCCTGCCAGGCCGGCAGCGCCATCATGGCTTTCATATAGGCCTGCGATATCTCGCCGACCGGCAGACCGTAACTGTGCAGCCGCGACGCCACAGGCGCGTACATCGCATCAGCCGCGCCGAAGGCGCCGAACAGGAAGTCGCCGCCTTTGCCATAGCGGGTGCGGCAATCGGTCCACAATGCGTCGATGCGCTTCACATTGTCCATGACCTCGTCCGACTGCGGCCGATGTTTCGGCGGCAGCCACATGTTCATGGCGCAGGCGCGGCGCAGCGGCATGAAGCCGCCGTGCATTTCGTTCGACACGACCCGGGCATGGCTGCGCGCGCGCGTGTCGGACGGCCACAGTCCGGCTTGCGGAAATTTCTCGGCGAGATATTCGAGGATCGCAAGCGACTCCCACACTGCGATGTCGCCATCAATGAGCACCGGCACCTTGCCGGCCGGCGAATAGGTCAGCACGCGCTCGCGGCTGCCGGGCTCGTGGAGCGGCAGCAGTTCTTCGTCGAACGGCAGGCCCGCCACCTTCATCGCGATCCACGGCCGCATCGACCAGGACGAATAGTTCTTGTTGCCGATAATGAGCTTCATGACTTCTTCTCTTCGGCCGCATCGACCGGGCCGCCGGCTTTCTTCCAGGCGCCGAAGCCGCCGCGAACATGGGCGACCGGCTTGAGCCCCATGTGCTGCGCGGTCTGCGCCGCCAAAGCCGAGCGCATGCCGCCGGCGCAGAAGAACACGAATTTCTTGTCCTGGCCGAACACCGGTTTGAAGTAGGAGCCCGACGGATCGATCCAGAATTCCAGCATGCCGCGCGGGCAATGGAAGGCTCCGGGGATCTTGCCGTCACGCGCAAGCTCGCGCGGGTCGCGGATATCGACCAGCACCGTGTCGTCGCGACCGTGCAGCTTGATCGCGTCCTCGACGGCGAGCGTTTCGATCTCGCGCTCGGCGGCTTCGCACAGCGCCTTGTAACTGGTGGTAATGGTCTGGGGCATTGCCGGCTCCTGTCCCGCCTTTTCTGGCAGAGCCGACGCCGCGGCTCAAGGAGCGGTTGAAGCGCCGGGCCGCAGCGGGCACCATCGCGGCTGGAGAGTCGCCCCATGCCTGCCAATACGCCGGTCACCCTGCCCGACCTGATTGCCATCGCCTATTTCTTCGCGGCGTGGATCGTCTATTCGATCGTCATCGAGAAGTCGGCGTCGGGGCGCGGCAGCCTCAATGCCCGCGTCAACGGCTATCGCGACAACTGGATGACGCAGCTCATCGGCCGCGAGGTGCGCATGGTCGATGCGCAGGTGACGGCGGCGCTGCAGAACGGCACCGCCTTTTTTGCCTCCACCAGCCTGATTGCCATCGGCGGCGCGTTGACCCTGATGCGCGCCAGCGACGACCTGATGCCGGTGATGTCGCTGCTCAATCTCGGCTCGATACCGTCGCGCCAGCTGTGGGAATTGAAGATGCTGGGGCTGATCGTGGTCTTCGTCTACGCGTTCTTCAAATTCGCCTGGTCGTACCGGCTGTTCAATTATTTCGCCATCATGGTCGGCGCGGCGCCGCCACCCGCCGCCAAGGATACGCCGGCGGCGAAAGCTTTCGCCCATCGCGCCGCGCGGCTGTGCGAGGACGCCGGCCGCCACTTCAATCGCGGGCAACGGGCGTTCTTTTTCGCGCTCGGCTATCTCGGCTGGCTGCTCGGGCCGATCCCGATGGTGCTGTCCACCACCGGTGTCGTCATCGTCATGTGGCGGCGGCAGTTCGCCTCGGAGTCGAGCAAGGCTTTCGCCACCGAGTTCGAAGACCCCGAGGCTTAAGGCGTCACGCCACGCCCATCAGCACCGTGATCAGCGTGACGACGAGCACGCCGAGGCTGACCGCGATGGCGGTCACGACCTGATCGCTAAGATTGGCGCGGGCGCCAAGGTCCTGATACGGGCCGGGCTTGGCAGCGGTGGAATACGAATTGATCGCCATAACGATCCCCCAAGGTTGACCATCGCCGGCGACGCTGGCAATGGTGCGCGAGAACGCGGACTCGTCACGCGTACCCGGGACGCACGAATCGCCCTCTGTATGAAAAAGGATAACGCCGCTGCGGCGTTTGACAAATTTGCGGCGGGATTTTTACCGCCGGAATTTAAGGCGACGGCAGCAGCGCGTCGGTCTTGCCGGTAAGCCAATAGGCGGCGAGCCCGATCCATTCATAGGCCGCGAGATCGAGGCTGGTCAGGCCGCCGCTGAGCAAGGTGCTGAGCCCGAGGGTGAAACGCGCGCGCGTCCGCCAGGCCACCGGATAGGCTTCAACCGGAAAGCCGGCCTGCCGGAAACACCCCATTGCGCGCGGCATATGCTGCGCCGATGTCACGATGAGCCAGCGCTCGCCCGGCTTGGGCCTCACGAGCTCTTTGGTGAACACGGCGTTCTCGAAGGTGTTGCGCGCCCGCGGCTCGATGGTCACACGCGCCAGCGAAACGCCGAAGCTCTCCATCAGCTGTTCGAAATATTTGCCGTCCGGCGCGTTGGCAATGAGCAGACTGGGATCGCCGTTGGAATAGACGATGCGGGCGTTCGGATAGTCGCGCGCCAGCTTGGCAATGGCGGTGATGCGGCCACCGTCGCTGGTCAGCATCGGCGCGTCATAGTCGGCGGAGAGATTGGCGGCGATGCCGCCGCCGAGCACGATGATGCCGTCCGGCGCGCCGCGCGACGGGTCCCATGGCGGAAACCGGCTCTCCAGCACGTGACTGAGAAAACCGCCGACCGGCGAGAAGCCGAGCACCGTGAGAAGAACGAGGCTTGCCACCGTCAGCCGCAAACCGGCGCGGCGAAACCGCGTCATCAGCAGGATGACGCCAAGCACGCCAATCAACAGCAGAAAATTAGATGGCAGCAGCAGAAACGCGGCGGTCTTGGAAAGTACAAAAAACATAAAGGGCCCGATCGATGACGACCGGGCCCAGTGTAGCAAAGTTTCGCGAAAAACAGCCTAACGCTAACGCGACTTCTTCCAGTCTTCGTAGCGCTTCTTGTTCTCTTCGTTCGGCGGATAGAGACCGGGGAGCTTGGCCCCCTTCTCCACTTCCTGCACCAGCCAGCTTTCCATCAGTTCGTGCTCGGCACCTTCGTGCGCGCAGAAGTCGACGAATTCCTTCGGGATCACCACCGCGCCGTCATCGTCGGCGACGATGATGTCGCCCGGGAAAATCGCGCAGCCACCGCAGCCGATCGGCTCTTCCCAGCCGACGAAGGTCAGCTGATTGACCGAAGCGGGTGCGGCCATGCCGGCGCACCAGACGGGCATGCCGGTCCCGACCACGCCGTGCTTGTCGCGCATGACGCCGTCGGTGATCAGCGCGGTGACGCCGCGCTTGACCATGCGCATGACCAGAATGTCGCCGAAGATGCCGGCGCCGGTGACGCCCATGGCATCGGCGACCACAACGCAATCCGGCGGCATAGCTTCGATGGCCGACCGGGTCGAGATCGGGTTCGACCAGCTCGCCGGCGTCGCCAGATCTTCGCGCACCGGCACGAAGCGCAAGGTGAAGGCTGGGCCGACGACGCGCTTGCCGGAAAAGCCGAGCGGCATGGCGCCGGCCATCCAAGAGCGGCGGATGCCCTTCTTCAGCAGCATCGTCGTGATGGTGCCGGTTGTAACGGTTTTCAGAATGTCGAGAGAGGAAGTCATTTCATGTCCTTCAGGCGGGTGTCAGGCCGATCCGCTCATCGCGGCGGCGCAGATAGGCAACGAGCGGAATGGCCAGCACGACCATCCAAAGCTTACCGACAATCTGACCCATCAGAAAGTCGAGCGACCCAAAGGCGAGCCACAGGAAGATGACCGAGTCCACGATCAGGCCGGCCAGGCTCGACAAAACGACGGCCAGCACCAGGCGGCGGCGCGCCAGCGGCGTGTAAACGGCAAAATCGGTCAGTTCCGAGATCATGAAGGCAGCGGCCGACGCGATCACCAGCGAGGCCGGCGCAATCGCCACCGAGATGGCAGAGCCGGCGACAATCGCACCGATACCGAATTCGACGCCGAGACGGCGCTGCACCAGATCGCGCAACACCAGCGCCGCGCCGATCAGCAACACACCGGACGGCGCCATCAGCCCCGGCGCCACCGGCACCAAACACGGACTATTGGGCGGGCAGACCGTTCCGAAATTCCCGAGCATCCAGTTGGCGCCCGGGATCGTCAGGCAAAACAGAACGAGGAAAATCGCGCCTTCAATGTTCTTGCGGGTCTCAATGCTCATCACGCCATCTTTCGCCGATTTATGAACTTCTCATATCCCTGGCCCCGCAACGTGCAGGCCGGACATTCGCCGCAGCCATAGCCCCACGCATGACGCCGGCTGCGGTCGCCCAGATAACAGCTATGCGTGTGTTCGACAACGAGTTCGAGCAGCGCCGGGCCGCCGATCTCCTCGGCCAGCGCGAAGGTTTCCGCCTTGTCGATCCACATCAGCGGCGTCTCGATGACAAGGCGTTTGTCGAGCCCGAGGCCGAGCGCCACCTGCATCGCCTTGACCGTGTCGTCGCGGCAATCGGGATAGCCGGAGTAATCGGTCTCGCAGACGCCGGTGACGATGCGGCTGGCGCCGCGCCGATAGGCCAAGGCGCCGGCAAAGCAGAAAAAGATCAGATTGCGGGCCGGCACGAAAGTCGTCGGCAAGCCGTTTTCGCCAAGTTCGATTGCCGTCTCCCGCGTCAGCGCGGTTTCCGAGATCGCCGCCAGCGCATCGATCTTGATGACGTGATCGTCCCCCAGGCGCTGCGCCCATTGCGGCCGCAGGGCGCGCAATTTCTCGCGCAGCGTTTCGCGCACCTCAAGCTCGACCGCGTGGCGCTGGCCGTAATCGAAGCCAACGGTCTCGACCCGCGCGAAGCGTTCCAGCGCCCAGGCGAGACACACGGTGGAGTCCTGCCCTCCCGAGACGAGGACCAAAGCGGTGTCGGCTTTGACGTCGGTCACCGGTTGCTCAATCCCACTTCGGCGACCACGACCAGTCGACAATGCGGCCGTCGCGGCGCGCGAGACCGCCGATCTCCCGCATTTCAGCATCGGCGAGCTCAAAGCCGAAGATCGACATATTCTCTTGCAGTCGCTCGACCTTGCTGGTGCGCGGGATCACCGCGATGCCTTGCTGGGTCAGCCAGCGCAAACAGATCTGCGCCGCCGTTTTGCCGTGCGCCTTGCCGATGCGCTCCAGCACGTCGTCGCCTGTCGCAGAGCCGCGCGCGATCGGGCTGTACGCCACCGGCGCCATGCCGGCCTTACGCGTAGCGGCAATGACCTTGTCCTGATTGAGATAGGGATGACATTCGATCTGGTTGCACACGATCGGCTCAGGCGACACCTTCACCGCCTGCTCGACCAGCGCCACGGTAAAATTCGAAACACCGATGTGCCGCACGAAGCCCTCATGCTTGAGCTTCGCCATAGCGCCGAGCGTCTCCGCCAACGGCACGCGCGGATTGGGCCAGTGGATCAGCAGCAGATCGATGACATCGAGCCGCAGCCGGACCAGACTTTCCTTGACCGAGCGCTCCAGATCGTGCGGAGCCAGTCGTTCCGGCGCCACCTTGGTGCAAACGACGACCTCGTCGCGAAGCCTGGAGGTGCGCACCGCCTCCCCGACCGCAGCTTCGTTGCCGTACATCTGCGCGCTGTCGATATAGCGGTAGCCGATCTTGATCGCCTGCAGGACGACGCGCGTGCAATCGCGCCCGCTGAGTTGCCAGGTGCCGAGGCCCAACAGCGGCAGCTTGAAACCGTGAACCTCAACCGCGTCCATGAGCGCTATCTGCTTTCAGCATTGTTGAGAAACCCAAGCAGGAACAGGGCGCGCCGTGCCGTCTCACGGGTATTGCAATAGGCCGCCATCGGGCTCGCCATCGTGCCCTGATAGAAGTCGCCGTAAAACCCGCAACTGGCATCGCGCGACGCGATCCAGGCACGCTGCATCTCACGCAATTTAGCCTTTTGCGCTTCGTCGAGTTTATCACGCAGCAGCCGGAACGTCTCGTTGAGGATGTCGTCCCAGACCTTGTACTCGCGATCGATGCAGGCGTTCTGATCGGCCGTCGAGCGTGTCGCGCTGCGGGCAAGACACGGATCGGCCACCTGGCCGACGCAGACGTCGGCCTTGGCGGTGTCCTGCCCGCTGACTTTGACGCAATCCTGAATCTTCACCGAGTCCCGCGCATCCGGCGCGCCCGCCGCAACGGCGGGCGACGCCATCAGGAGCACGAGCAATACGGCGTAGCGGATCAAGGCGTATCCCAAACCGGAGCGTGCGGCGGATTGACGACGCGCATGTTGTTGGCGTTGAGCTTTTTGATCTCCGCCATCTCGGCATCCGACAGCTTGAAGTCGAAGACGTCGATATTGGCCTTGAGATGGGCCGGCGTCGCCGTGCGCGGGATCGGAATGGTGCCGAGTTGCACGAGGTAGCGCAGCGACACCTGCGCGGCGCTCTTGCCATGCGCCTTGCCGATCCGGTCCAGCGCGTCGCCGCCTTCCAGCTTGCCACGTGCGATCGGGCAATAAGCAACCACCGCCATGCCGTGCTTCTTGCTGGCGGCGACGACCTTGTCCTGATTGATGAAGGGGTGCATTTCGATCTGGTTGCAGACCAGCGGCTCGGTGGTCACGGCCCAGGCTTCGTCGAGCATCTTGGTGGTGAAGTTGGCGACGCCGACGTGTTTGGCCAGGCCGTCCTTCTTCGCCTTGCACAAAGCCGGAATGCTGGTGCTGAACGGGATGTCCTTGTTGTTCCAGTGGATCAGCAGCAGATCGACGTAAGGCAGTTGCAGCTTGGCGAGGCTCTCGTCGAGCGACTTCTGGAACAGGTCCGGCAAAAGATTGTTCTCGCGCACCTTGGTGGTGATGAACACGCTATCACGGTTGACGCCGGAGGCGCGCAAGCCCTCGCCGACTTCCTTTTCGTTGCCGTAGAAGGCGGCGGTGTCGAGATGGGTATAGCCGACCTGGAGCGCGGTCTTGACCGCCTGAACGCAGACATCATCTTTCAAGGTCATGGTGCCCATACCGATCTGCGGGATTTTGGCGCCGTGGGCTTCAACGAATTGCATTTCAGACTCCTTGGGACGTCTTTTTGTTGGGCGGGAAAGCGGGACGCCGGGAGAATGCCCGCTTGGCGGCGCGCTGCCAACGGGGTCCGCTCTGCGCCGGCCGCGCGACAGCCACCTGCGGCTAAAGCGACGGCGGGTTTTATTTTGCCGCAATGTCCGGCAAGAACGATCCGGCCTAAGCTACTGACAGGCCAACAGTTTGGAACGATTCAAGAGTGAAATCAGCGCTTGCATCGGGCCGCTGTGAAGTGGCTTTGTGAGCCGGAAATGATGCGGGAGATTTGAATGCGCCGCCTTGCTCTTCTTCTTGGTTTTGCCGCCCTCGTCGCCGCAGCCCCCATTCCGGCGCTGGCGCAGGACTACGTGCTCACCATCAAGGACCACAAATTCACGCCGGAAGAACTCAAAGTACCGGCGAACCAGCGCGTCATCATTACCGTCATCAACGACGACGCCACCGCGGAAGAATTCGAAAGCAGCGTGCTCAAGGTCGAGAAGGTGATCGCCGGCAAGACCCGCGCCACTGTCCGCATCGGACCGCTGGCGCCCGGCAAGTATCCCTTCATCGGCGAATTTCATGAAGCGACCGCCAAGGGCGTCGTAATCGCGGAATAAATCATGCTCGGCGCTCTCATCATCGTTTTTCGTGAAGTTCTCGAAGCCGGCCTCATCGTCGGCATCGTCATGGCGGCGACGCGCGGCGTCGTCGGCCGCGGCCGCTGGATCACCATCGGCATCGTCGGCGGCGTGCTCGGCGCCTCCATCGTGGCCCTGTTTGCCGGCGCGATTTCGCAGGCTTTTGAAGGCTCCGGCACCGAATTGCTCAATGCGTCCGTCCTCGGCATCGCCGTCGTCATGCTGATGTGGCACAACGCCTGGATGGCGCGGCATGGCCGCGAAATGGCAGCGGAGATGCGCTCGATCGGCACCGCCGTCAGCGAGGGCGCCAAGCCCCTCACCGCGCTCGCCATCGTCGTCGGCGTTGCCGTGCTGCGCGAGGGCTCGGAAGTGGTGCTGTTCCTTTACGGCATCGTCGCCACTGGCACGACCGCGTCGGCCCTGCTGATCGGCGGCTTGCTCGGCATTCTCGGCGGCGCCGCGTTTACCGGCCTCACTTATGCCGGTCTGCTGGCCATCCCGACGCGCCACATCTTCTCGGTCACGACATGGCTGATTGCCCTGCTGGCCGCCGGCATGGCGGCGCAGTCGGTGCAATTCCTCAACAATGCCGGCTATGCCGAAGTGCTCGGCCGCACGGTCTGGGATACGTCGTGGCTTCTCTCGGAGAAGAGCATCTTCGGCAAATTGCTGCATACCTTGATCGGTTACACCGAACAGCCGACCCAACTGCAGCTCATCGTCTACATCGCCACCCTGCTCGCGATGTATGTCCTGATGCGTGTCGCCGCCTACCGGCCGCAACGCCCCGTCGCGGCCTAAGACTTTAGGCCGTCGCCCACCGCCGATTGATCTCTGTCACGGAGCTGTCACCTCCGTGTCACGGAGCTTAACGACATCCCCCCCAACTCAATAAGGGGAATGAGTGATGACTGATTTTGCGTTGCCGGGCTCGATCGAGCCGGCCATGAAGGCCCACCGGCCTAATCTCGACAAGGGTTTCAACCCGCTGACACTGATCATCTTCATCGGCATCATGGCCGCGGGGCTGCTCTATGTCGCCTACAGCCTCTATGCCGACGTCGAACAGACCGGCGCGCACGTCACGACGTGGCTGCCCTATCTGTTGCTGTTCGTCGCCCTGATCATCGCGCTCGGCTTCGAGTTCGTGAACGGCTTCCATGACACCGCCAACGCGGTCGCGACCGTCATCTATACCCACTCCCTGCCGGCCGAATTCGCCGTCATGTGGTCGGGCTTCTTCAACTTCCTCGGCGTGCTGGTGTCGAGCGGTGCCGTCGCGTTCGGCATCATCTCGCTGCTGCCGGTCGAACTGATCCTGCAGGTCGGCAGTGGTGCCGGCTTTGCCATGGTGTTCGCGCTGCTCATCGCCGCGATCATCTGGAATCTCGGCACCTGGTGGCTGGGCCTGCCAGCCTCGAGCTCGCACACCTTGATCGGTTCGATCATCGGCGTCGGCGTCGCCAACGCCATGCTGCATGGCCGCGACGGCACCTCGGGCGTCGATTGGGGCAAAGCAACCGAAATCGGTTACGCACTGCTGCTCTCGCCGCTGGTCGGCTTTGCCTGCGCCGCGATCCTGCTGCTCGTGCTGAAGACGTTCGTGAAGAAGCCGGAGCTCTATCAGGCGCCTGAACCCGGCAAAACGCCGCCGCTCTGGATCCGCGGCCTGCTGATCCTGACCTGCACCGGCGTGTCCTTCGCGCATGGTTCGAATGACGGTCAGAAAGGCATGGGTCTCATCATGCTGATCCTGATCGGCACCGTGCCAACGGCCTATGCGCTCAACCGCGCTTTGCCCGAAAGCGCCGTGATCCAGTTCCAGCAGTCGGCGCAAGCCGCGGCGAAGGTCGTTGAATCGAAGGCCGCGGGCTACAACGTTCTGGGCAATCCGCGTCCGGCGGTGACCGCATACGTCGCCGAGCACAAGATCAACGAAGGCACCTATCCTTCGCTGGCCATGTTGTTGCGCGACATCTCCAAGCAGGTCTCCGACTACGGTTCGGTCGCGAAAATTCCGAACGAAGTCGTCGGCAATACGCGTAACGACATGTACCTGACGTCGGAAGCGATCCGCTTCCTGATGAAGGACAAGGAGTCGGAGTTGTCGACAGGCGATGTCGCGACGCTGAACGCCTACAAGGCCGAGATCGACAAATCGACCAAGTTCATCCCGCTCTGGGTGAAGATTGCGGTCGCCATCGCGCTTGGCCTTGGCACCATGATCGGCTGGAAGCGGATCGTCATCACCGTCGGCGAGAAGATCGGCAAGACGCATCTGACCTACGGTCAGGGCGCCGCCGCCGAACTCGTCGCCATGGGCACGATCTTCGCCGCCGACAATTACGGTCTGCCGGTATCGACTACCCACGTGCTGTCGTCCGGCGTCGCCGGCACGATGGCGGCGAACGGATCGGGATTGCAGATGAGCACGCTGCGCAACCTCGCCATGGCCTGGGTCCTCACCCTGCCGGTCGCGATGCTGTTGTCGGGCTCGCTGTACTTCGTGTTCAGTAAGATATTCTAACAACCGGAAACGGAAAACCCGCCGCGCATCTCGGATGGCGGCGGGTTTTTTATGTCGACGATTGGATCACGAGCCGCGGCGGTTGCCGTTCAATAAGCGCGTCAGCGCCGTCTGCCGCCCAATGCGGCGAAAGCCGCCTCGGGCGCGCTGTCGATCAACTTAAGCAATGCACGGGCCGGACCGCGCGGCGAGCGCTTGCCCTGCTCCCAATTGCGCACGGTCTCGATCGGCACTTCGATCTTCTCGGCGAAAGCCGCCTGCGTCAGGCCGCAGCGCGACCGCACATAGCGCACAAACGCCGCCGGGTCGTTGTGCTGAACGGTCTGTTCCTGACCGTCCGGCATGATCTCGACGATCCGCCCATCCGCTTTAAGACGCACCCGCATCATGGCCGCATTCCCCGTTGCGATTGCACTGGGTCAATGGACTAGCTGATTCGGGATTTGCAAAAGTTAATGCGGTGTCCGGATGCGCTTGAGCACCAGCACCGCAACGAAGACGGCGACGATGGCGCCGCCGATGGCGCAAGGCGCCCATTCCGGCAGTTCAGGCGCAACAGCAAGGCCGATGAACAGCCCGACGAAGGTGCCGGCGATGGTCAGGCCTTTCCAGCCCAGCTCCTGCAGTTCGCGTTTCATCGCGTCTTTTCGAAAATCTCGCGGCCGATCAGCATGCGGCGGATTTCGCTGGTGCCGGCGCCGATTTCATAGAGCTTGGCGTCGCGCAGCAAACGGCCGGTGGCGAAGTCGTTGATATAACCATTGCCACCGAGACACTGGATGGCCTCGAGCGCCATCCAGGTGGCGCGCTCCGCGGCATAGAGGATCGCACCCGCAGCGTCCTCGCGCGTGATACGGCCGTCATCCGACGCGCGCGCCACCGCATAGACGTAAGACTTGGCGGCATTCATCGTCACATACATGTCGGCGAGCTTGGCCTGCACCAGTTGAAACTGGCCGATGGCCTGACCGAACTGCTTGCGCTCATGCACATAGGGCACGACGACGTCCATGCAGGCCTGCATGATGCCGAGCGGGCCGGCCGCCAGCACGACGCGTTCATAGTCGAGCCCGGACATCAGCACGTTGACGCCGTTACCGACGGCGCCGAGAACGTTCTCTTCCGGCACCTCGCAATCTTCGAACACCAGTTCGCTGGTGTCCGAGCCGCGCATGCCAAGCTTGTCGAGCTTCTGCGCCGGCGAAAAACCCTTGAAGCCCTTCTCGATCAGAAACGCGGTGATGCCCCGTGCACCCGCGGTGCGGTCAGTCTTGGCATAGACCACCAGGGTTTCGGCGATGGGCCCGTTGGTGATCCACATCTTCGAACCATTGAGGACGTAACGGTCGCCCTTCTTGTCGGCGCGCGTGCGCATCGACACGACATCCGACCCCGCGCCCGGCTCCGACATCGCCAGCGCGCCGACATGGTCGCCCGAAATCAGCTTCGGCAGATATTTGCGCTTCTGCTCGGTGGTGCCGTTGCGGTTGATCTGGTTGACGCAAAGATTGGAGTGCGCACCGTAGGACAGACCGACCGAGGCGCTGGCGCGCGAAATCTCTTCCATGGCGACGCAGTGCGCGAGATAGCCGAGCCCCGCCCCGCCATATTCCTCGTCGACGGTGATGCCGTGCAGGCCGAGCGCGCCCATCTCCGGCCACAGGTCGCGCGGAAAGACATTGTCGCGGTCGATGTCTGCCGCGCGCGGCGCGATGCGATCCCGGGCAAAGTCGGCCACCGACTGGCGCAGCATGTCGGCCTCGGAACCGAGGCCGAAATCGAAACCCGCCCATGCATTGGGGATCATGACATTCGCTCCCGGACTGGCACGCTTGCGCGCCGTTCTTATCGAGCGACTCTAACCCGCGCCGGTCAGCCTGTCAGCGCCTCGGCGGGCGCCGGCGCGCGGGCCGAGCGTTTGGCTTGTTCCAGCAGCCGGTCGATGGTCTTGGCCGGCGCCGGTTTGGCAAACAGGAAGCCCTGCATTTCGTCGCAGCCCGCGAGCCGCAGCAGCACGCGCTGCTGCTCGGTCTCGACGCCCTCGACCAGCACCGACAGGCCGAGCGCGCGGCCGAGCGCGACGATGGCCTGGATGATGACGCCGCCATTGGCGGAATTGCCGAGTACGATGACGAAGCTGCGGTCGATCTTGAGCTTGTCGAGCGGGAAACGCTGCAGATAGCCGAGATTGGAGTAGCCCGAACCAAAGTCGTCGAGCGCGATGCGCACGCCGAGCGCGTGCAGATCCTGGATGCGCTTGACCATCTCTTCCGGGTTATCGATCAGCACGCCTTCGGTGATCTCGAGCATCAGGCGTTCCGGCGGCACGCCGCTGTCGGCCAAAGCCGAGCGCACGAGGTCGACGATGGCGTGATCGCGCACCTGAAGTGGCGACAGATTGACCGCGACATAGAGATCGGGCCAGCGCTTGGCCTCCTTCAGCGCCCGGCGCAGCACGAAGGCGCCGAGCGAATCCATCAGCCCCATCTGTTCCGCAACCGGAATGAACACCGCCGGGCCGATCGGGCCACGGGTCGCGTGGGTCCAGCGCAGCAGCGCTTCGACGCCGACGACGCGGCCGCCCTGCGCCGAGACAATCGGCTGATAATGCAGTTCGAGTTCGCCCGCGCTGAGCGCGCGCGGCAATTCACGCTGAATGAATTTCTGGTCGGCCGAGACCGTGTCGATCGCCGGATCGAACGGGACCACGGCTCCGGGGCCTCGTTTGGCCGACGCACGCAACGCCAGTTCGGCACGACGGGTCAGTTCGCCGCGCGTGGTGGCATGACCCGGCGATTGCGCAAAGCCGGCATGGGCGCTGACCCGGACCACGGTCTCGATCCAGTGCGGGCGCCCCACCGCTTCGACGATGCCACGGACAACGGCTTCGGCGTTGACGCCGTTATCGGCGGAAAATGTCACAGCGAATTCGTCGCTGCCGATACGGCCGCAGCGCGCATGCGGCGGCAGCGCTTCGCGCAGACGATTGGCGACCGAGACAATCAATTCGTCGCCGCCGAGGACGCCAAGATCAGCAACGACATCGGACATGCCGTCGAGTTCGACGATGGCGAAGGTCGTGATTTCATTGTCGGCCCGCTCGGCCAGCATGAGATCGAGCAGCTCAAGCGTCTTGGCGTGATTGGGCAAACCGGTGAGCTTGTCGACGTCACCAGCCTGCGCTGCCAGCTCTTCGGTGACGCTCAGTTCGTGACGCGTCCGGCGCAATTGCCACCACGAATATCCGGCAAAGCCGATCAGCAGGCCGACAATGCCGATGATCAACGGCATCAGGCGATCCATCGTGTCCGTCGCCGGATGCGTCTTTTCCCAGGTGAAGAAGCCGGCGATGCGACCGAGACTGTCGAGTACGGGCTGCATCTCGCGCTGGTCGGCGTCGGGCTCGCTCTCGAATTTCAGATTTTGCAGACCGGTGCTCTGCTCGATCATGCGAATGAAGCGCGGATCGAGCTGGCCGGACTGGCCGAACAGCGAACGGAATTCAGCGACGGCGTTACGCAGCGAGGTGCGCTGGTCGGACCACAGGCTCTCGTCGCTGCGGCGCGCGACGTCGTAACCGATGCCGGCGCTCAGGGCGGTCGCCCCGACGGCCAGCACGGCGAGGATCGCAATGGTTCTGGAGGCCGAAAACGTGCGCACAGCCTGGACGCGCGGCACGACGCGTCCGCCTTTCAATCGGGCAAAGGGCGAACGCCGGGAGCTTGCGCCCCTCGTTTCCGTACTGACCACGCCAACCACTCGACTGCCCCACACTCAACGCAACTCGACCCTCCACAGGTCTAGGGATTCAGCATTAATTCTCGGTCAGGAAAGGTGGTGAACGAAACGTAAGCGCGCGCGCTTCGTCGCCGGAACTTCGCTATTTCAGCCCAAACCAGAATGTCGCAATCGTCAGAAAGGCGAAAAAACCGACGACATCGGTCACCGTTGTCACAAACGGGCTCGAAGCCACCGCAGGGTCGAATTTAAATTTATTGAGCGCCAGCGGAATCAGGATGCCGCCGGCCGCGGCAGCGACAAGGTTGGTAATCATGGCAAGTCCGATAACAAAACCGAGTCCCGGCACCCTGAACCAGGCATAAGCGGCAACCCCGGTAATCACGGCAAAGGCGACGCCGTTGAGCAGCCCCACCATCAGTTCGCGCATGATGACGCGGCGGGCGTTGGACGCGCTGAGCGCCTGGGTGGCGAGCGCGCGCACGGCGACTGTCATGGTCTGGGTGGTGGCGTTGCCGCCCTGGCTGGCGACGATGGGCGCGAGCACGGCGAGCGCCACCATCTTCTCCAACTGCCCCTCGAAGGCGCCCAGCACGGACGACGCCAGAAACGCCGTGCCGAGATTGATCAGCAGCCAGCTGAAGCGTCCCCGCGCGATCGACCAGACGGAGTCCGAAAGCTCCTCCTCCCGGATGACGCCGCCGAGCGCCTTGATGTCTTCTTCGGCTTCTTCTTCGATGATGTCGGCGATGTCGTCATGCGTGATGACGCCGACAAGCCGTTCGTTCGCGTCCACCACGGGCGCGGCGACAAGGTCGTAGCGCTTGAACAGCCGCGCCACATCTTCCTGATCCTGATCGGCGCGCACGATGCGGCGCTCGGCCTCCATCAGGTCGGCAATCGGTACCGGACGCTTGCTGCGCGACAGGCGGTCGAGCGGCACGGCACCGAGAAACCGGCCGCCGGGCTCGCTGACGTAGAGTTCATAGAACCGGTCCGGCAGTTCGGAGGTCTCGCGCATGTAGTCGATGGCCTGACCGACGTTCCAGTCCGGCGGCACGGCGACGAACTCCGTCTGCATGCGGCGGGCGGCGGAATCTTCGGGAAAGTCGAGGCGGCTGGTCAGCGCCTGCCGCTCGTCGGCCGGCAACTGGTCGAGGACCTCGGCGCGGTCCTCGTGTGGCATGTCCTCGAGAATGGCGACGGCGTCGTCCGATTCGATGTCGCGGACGCCTTCCGCCACGGTGTGCGGGTGCAACTCCTCGAGGATCTCGTCGCGCATCGCATCGTCGATTTCGGTCAGCGCCGTGAAATCGAAATCGATGCCGAGCAGTTCGACCAGTTGCGGCCGCTCTTCGGGCTCCAGCGCCACCAGCAGCGCACCGAGGTCGGATTCGTGCAGGTCATCAACCAGGTCACGCAGCGCCGGAACGTCCGCGGCGCTGATCGCCCCAGAGACCTGCGCGACAAAGGCCGGCAAGATCGTGCCATCGTCCGCGCGCAGCGGCGGCGTGGCCATTTTGGCTTGTTCGATCATGCCGGGCCTCGGCGCCGATGGCAGCGCTGGTTAACGGTGCCTGTTTCGTGAGCGTCCAACGGGCTTGTACGCCCCGCAGCACACAGGCCGCAATGATTAACGCGTAAACGCTGTCCGCAAGTCGTGCTTGCCGCGCGCCGGGCGTTGCGGTCATTTCGCTGTGATGCGGCTCACGATTCGAACCATCGTCCTCGCGCTCGCCGCGGCCGTCGCTCCCATGGCCGCGAACGCGCAGCCGTGCCCCGGCAATCCGAACGCGCTCGGCACCGAGCGCATCCTCGAAGTTGACGCCAGGACCACGCCGCGGGTCGGCCGCAAGCATTTCCCGACGACGTTGCCGCTGCACAAAAAGGAACTGGTGCTGACGTTCGACGATGGTCCCTGGCCCGGAACGACGCCGAAAGTGCTCGACGCGCTCAAGAGCGAATGCGTGCGCGCCACCTTTTTCCTGCTCGGCCGCAACGCCGAGGCGTCCGCCTCGCTGGCGCGCCGCATCCTCGCCGAGGGCCACACCGTCGGCCATCACACCTACGCCCATCCGGTGCTCGACAAGCTGCCCTTCGCCAAAGCGGAAGCCGAGATCGATCACGGCTTCGAGGAAGACGACTACGCCGTCTACGGCCAGCGTCGCAGCGAGCCGATTGTGCCCTTCTTCCGCTTTCCGGGGTTTGCCTCGACCAAGCCGCTGCTCGACCGCCTCGCGGAGCGCAACATCGTCGTGTTCGGCGCCGATGTCTGGGCCAGCGACTGGGACCCGATGACACCGCAGCAGCAGCTCAACCTGATCCTCAACCGCATCGAACAGATCGGCAGCGGCATCGTGCTGTTACACGACACCAAGATTCAGACCGCGGCGATGATCCCGGACTTCCTGCGCGAACTGAAAAAGCGCGGCTACCGCATCGTCCATGCGGTGCCGGCTGGCGCCCGCGGCGTGCTGAATTAACGTCGCGATTAACCTTTGGACCGAAGCGGTCCCGCTTTCTGCGATCTAGGGCCGAAATGGCCCGATCGCTTTCAGAAACACCATAAAAATCATACGGTTGCGGCGTTAACCATGGTTAATCAATGGTTAACATTTATATCGCCCCTCACCCTGAGTTCCGTCATTTTCACCGCAGCGCCACGAGGCGCAATTCGGCGGGGTTTGGGGCGTTATGCGGGGCTTGGTTTTCATCGCGGCGTGTATGGCGGTTGGCGTGATCGCCAGCCCAGCCCTCGCCGCGTCCTGCGGCAACAATCCGAACGCGCTTGGCACCAGCCGCACCATCACCGTCGATCCGGTGTCGATGCCGCGCATTGGCACTGTGCAATATCACCAGACCCTGCCGCTGAACGATCATGAGGTCGTCATCACCTTCGATGACGGTCCGCTCGCGCCGTACAGCAATCGCATTCTCGATGCGCTGGCCGCCGAATGCGTGAAGGTCACTTACTTCCTGGTGGGCCGCATGGCTTCGTCCGATCCCGCGCTGGTGCGCCGCATCTACAATGCCGGCCACACCATCGGCACGCACAGCCAGAACCATCCGCTCACCTTCGACCAGATGTCGCCGCAGCGCGTCGAGCGCGAAGTCACCGCGGGCATTGCCTCGGTGCGCGCCGCTGCCGGCGATCCGCGCGCGGTGGCGCCGTTCTTCCGCATACCGGGGCTGCTACGCTCGCAGCAGGTCGAGCATTATCTGGCTTCGAAATCGATTGCGGTCTGGAGCGTCGATGCCGTCGCCGACGACTGGTTCAAGCAAGTGACGCCCGAGGACATCGTGCGGAAGTCGATGACCCGGCTTGCCGAAAAGGGAAATCGCGGCGTGCTGCTGCTGCACGACATCCATCCAGCGACCGCGATGGCGGTGCCGACCTTGCTGCGCGAGCTCAAGGCGAAGGGATACAAGATCGTGCAGGCCGTGCCGGCGGGCGAGCGCCCCCGCTTGTTGCCGGATGCGCCCGCTTTGGTGGCCGATGGCGGCACCAATGGCGGCTGGCCGCGCGTGACCAAGGCCAGCATCGAAGCGCCGCGCACGACGCCGGCGCGCCTCGAACCGCCGAAGCCGGAACGGAAGATCATGACGAACGAGCGCCAGCCGCGCTTTGCGCGCAACGATCGCCGGTCGCATCACTACCGCGAACCGGTGAGGACCTCGTCCATCGCCCGCAAGAAAGTCCGGACGAGCTATTCGGATGCCGGCTGGACGCGCTTCGCGCGCTAGTTAAAGCGTCGGGTTTCGTACCGTCAGCACGCCGTCGTTCGTGCTGAAGTCGCCGAGCGTACTGTGATGGGTTTTGTTCGGTGCGAAATCGAAAACGATTTCCCAGCCGCCCTTCTTGAACAGCTCGAGCAAGGTCGCGTGCGTTTCGGTGCCGTGCGTGCCGATGTGGATGCGGCGCACCTTCTTTTTGAGGAAATCGATGAACGGCGGGAACACGATGATTTCCGACTGCTGGATGTCCGACTCCACGTAGTCGACCACGTCGAACGGACTGAGAATGTCCACCAACGTCACGGCGCTCATCATCTTGATCTCGGCCATGAAGTTGTAACCGGTGTTGGGAGCGAGATCCCGCTTCACGCCGGTCGAATTGTTCAGCAGCAGATTGCGCAGCACGCGTCTGGCGCGGCCGCCGTACCAGAAGAACCGGAACTGCCGGGCGTAACGCTCGCGCGCTTTGTACTGATTGACGGCGAAAGAGTTCTGCGTGCCGCTGCCCGGCGAGCCGACGGGAAACAGAACCGGATCGTTGTTGTCGCCAATGGCGGTGCCGACGATCCACTGATCCGCCGGATCGATGCCGTTGTCACGCATGTGGCGCTTGGTCCACTCGATGTTGTCCGGCTCGGGCTCGACCGCGATCAGCTTGTAGGGCATCGGGTTGAGCGCCTGCAGCGCGCGATAGGCGCCGACCGCTTGCGCGCCGTAGTTCGCGCCGAGCGTGACCATGACAAAACGGCCCCGCGCCTCTTTGGCGGCCTCGACCCAGTTCACCGCTTCAAACCAGATCTCGCCATCCGCGATGGTGGGCGCCTTTGTGGTTTCGACCTTGCCGCCCGTGGTCTTGGGATCGACGCCCCACATTTCCAGAAACTTCGCATCGGTCAGGGTGCCGAGAAAATCGACCTTGTAGCCAAGCGGCACTTCGCCGGAAAAGGGCTTAATGCCGTCGAAAATAGTGGCGTATTTCGTAAGATCGTTCATTTCAGCCCTCTTTGCGATGCGGGGCTATGTAGAACATTTCCCTCAGGCCCGGCAACTTTACGCGGCCGCCCGGGCGCGGGGCTGCCCCGCTGGCGTGCGCGGCTTGAGGCGGGTATCAACAGTTGCAACGGCGCAGCTCAAGCGCCGACAGGAGGAACTGTTGGTCTTCAGAAAAATCATCATCCTGGGCGGAATCTGTCTCGCCCTTGCCGCGACGCCGGCCCTCGCGCAGAACGACTATCCCAATCACTCGATCCGCATCATCGTCGGCTTCGCCGTCGGCGGCGCCACCGACATCGCGGCCCGCATCCTTGCCGCCCGCATGTCGGAAGAACTCGGCCAGCCGATGATCGTCGAGAACCGGCCCGGCGCCAGCACCACGATTGCTGGCGATGCGGTCGCGAAATCCGATCCGGATGGGTACACGCTGTTCATGGCCGGCAACGCCAATGCCGTGAACGCGGTCGCCGAGCCGAAATTGCCCTTCGACGTCCTGCATGATTTCGCGCCGATCGGCATCGCCGTCACCTCGCCGAGCGTGCTCGTCGTTCATCCCGACACCGGCATCAAATCGGTGGCGGACCTTATTGCGGCGGCCAAAGCCAACCCGGACAAACTGATGTATGCCTCCGCCGGCGCGGCCGCGATTTCACATCTCGCCGGCGAGATTTTCGCCTATCAGCAGAACATCAAGCTGACGCACGTGCCCTACAAAGGCAGCACGCCGGCGATGACCGACGTGCTGGCCGGCCGCATCGGCGTCATGTTCGCGCCGATCTCGACAGCCTTGCCGCACATCAGGAGCGGCAAGCTGACGGCGCTCGCCGTCACCTTCCCGCAACGGCTCGAGGATTTGCCCGATACACCGACTTTGGCCGAGGCCGGCATCAAGGACTTCGATATGTCGATCTGGTTCGGCCTTGTGGCGCCGAAAGGCGCGCCGCCGGATCGACTCGCCAAGCTGCGCGCGGCCATGGACAAGGCGCTGAACCGCGACGACGTGCGTAAGGCGCTTGCCGTTCAAGGCATTCTGGCGGCGTCCGGCCAGGGCCCGGAGGCTTTCACCAAACGCATGGAAACCGATATCGAGAAGCTGCGCGTCGTCTTCAAGGCGACCGGCATGAAGATGTCGGAATGAATGTCGTCGAGAGGACTGCAATGACTCCCCTGAAGGCTCTGATCGAAACCGGTGAATTGATCATCGCGCCGGTGGCACTCAATCCGATGATGGCGCGGCTGGCGGAAGACGCCGGCTTCAAGGCCGTCTATCTCAGCGGCGGTTCGCTCGGCTGGCTCAAATGCGTCACCGAGGCCAATCTCAGCCTCACCGACATGGTGGAGCTCGGCGTCGACATGCGCGGCGCGACCAAGATTCCGATCGTGCTCGATGCCGGCGGCGGCTGGGGCGAACCGGTGCACATGCATCGCACGGTGGCGATGTCCGAGGTCGCGGGTTTCGCGGCCATCGAAATCGAGGACCAGTATCTGCCGCGGCGCGTGCAGCATCACATCGGCGAGGAGAACCTGATCCCGCCGGAAATGATGGTCGACAAGATCAAGGAGGCGGTCGCGGCGCGCACCGATCCCAATCTCATCATCATCGGCCGCACCAATGCGCAGCGGCGCCATGGTCTCGACGAAGCGCTACGGCGCGGCGAGATGTATCATCGCGCCGGCTCCGACATGCTGTTCATCCATTCGCGCAAACCGGAAGAACTGCGCCGCATCGGCGAGCGCCTGCCCGGCCCGCTGATGATGTTCGCGCCGGAAGACGGTTTCGGCACCTTCGAGATGACGCCGGCCGAACTGGCAAAGCTCGGCTTCCGGCTGGCGGCGTCGTCCGGCTCCGCGTTCGCGGCGATGTACAAGGCGGTGCGGCAATCCTACGAGTGCCTGGCGCGCGGCGAACTCGACCCGTTTCTCGGCGCCGGTGGCGCCGTCGCCCAGATGAAGCGGGCGCATGAGACCACCGGCCTTGCCCGCCTGCTCGAGATCGAAAAGCGCACGACGACGCGGATCTAATAATAAAAAAGGCCGGGTTGCCCCGGCCTTTTTTATTCAAATCGCAGCACCCAAAATACGGGCTGCAAAATTTGGTGCGGTCGAGAAGACTCGAACTTCCATGGATTGCTCCGCTGCCACCTCAAGGCAGTGCGTCTACCAATTCCGCCACGACCGCAAACTTAAGAGAAACGAGAAACCTCACGTCCCGTAAGCGCGGATCGTGTAACAAATCGGTTTCTCAGGGACAAGGGCTGACCCCAAGGTTTTGCCCGGCTGAAGCCGAAATTTCCGGCCTCAATCAAGGTCTTACACCGACCGCCCTCGTGACGGCCGCGCTGTCCCGGAAATTATCGTGAAATCGAAGGCCCGCAGGCCCCGCGCGCGTGGCCTTCTAGCGCATGTCGAGCGGGCGCGGCAGCAGCGCGCCGACCTCGACCGCGATGCGGTTGCCGTTGACCACGACGGTGCCGGTCGCGACCGGCAGGCTGTTGGCCAGGATCTGGACGGCGTCGTCTTCCGAGGATTCAAGTTCGATGATGGCGCCGCGGCCGAGCCGCAGGACCTGATGGATCGGCATCGAGGTCGTACCCAACACAACGGTGATATCCACCGATACCTTGTCGAACGTGCCCACGGTCTTAAGTTCCCCCAAAGCCTTTGCCCCCACGATTGGAGGCAAAGACGAGGTCACCATGGTATGGTGAACAGGTGGTTAATATGCGCGACGATCTTAGTTTCGGCCTGCCAGCGGCGCTTTCTGCGCCGGTCGAATGGCGCGTGAGCGAGGGTCTGGTCGCCTATCCGGACGCGCTTGCCGTCATGGACGCGCGAGTCGCGGACATCGCCGCCGGCCGCGCGCCGGAACTGGTCTGGCTCATCGAGCACCCGCCGCTTTATACCGCCGGCACTAGCGCCCACGGCGAGGATGTGCTCGACGCCCGCTTTCCGGTGTTCGATGCCGGCCGCGGCGGCCAGATGACTTATCACGGTCCCGGCCAGCGCGTGGCCTACGTCATGCTCAACCTGAAGCAACGCGGTCCGGACGTGCGCCGCTTCGTCGCGACCCTGGAAGAATGGCTGATCCGGACATTGGCCGCGTTCAACGTGCGCGGCGAACGGCGCGAGGACCGCATCGGCGTCTGGGTGCGCCGGCCGGAAAAAGCGGCGGGCGCCGAGGACAAGATCGCCGCCATCGGCATCCGCGTGCGGCAATGGGTGACGCTGCACGGCGTCGCACTCAACGTCGAACCGGACCTGACTCATTTTTCCGGCATCGTGCCCTGCGGTGTCAGCCAGCAGAATTACGGCGTGACGTCGCTGGTCGATCTCGGTCTGCCTGTGACGATGGCGGATGTCGACATTGCGATGCGCCGCTCGTTCGAGGAATTGTTCGGCGCGACGGTCTAGACCGTGTGCAGGAACGAGAACGCCTCGCCCGGCTTGCGCAAGGCGACGTCGTCCTCGGTACCCTCGCGCTGATCCAGCCCATCGACATGACCGCTCGGCGGGCCGATACGGCAGGCCGCGATCATGGCCTCGACAGTTGGAGCCGGACCGGCGAACACCGCTTCGACCGTGCCGTCCTTGCGATTGCGCACCCAGCCCTCAATCTTGCGAACCGCCGCCTCGCGCTCGACGAAGGCGCGGAAGCCGACGCCCTGCACGCGGCCGCGAATGGACACATGACGGATGATGCGTGCTGCATCATTCATAGGTAACGTCTCCGACATCGATGACGCGTGCGCCGGTCCAGCGCGACACCGACCAGCGTTCGACTGACTGGATATAGCGCTCCGGCAATTTCCAGCCCCGCGCCGATGCCGCGATCATCTCGACATAACCGGGCTTCGGCTGACCTTTGGCGCGGCGGCGCAACAGATACAGCATCGCCAGCATTTTCCGCCTTCCCTCGCGCACCGGCAGATGACGCACGTCGTACAGGCCCTTGTGCAGCAGCTCGTACGCGTGGAGCGCCGCTACGTCGCGCGGCGTCAGTCGCCACAGGATGCCGTGCACGGTGTCGCCGGGACTCGGCTTGACCGACCCCCAGCCATCAACGCCGATGAAGAATTTGTAGTCGTTGAGGCGCCCGGGCCCGATCGCCCGCGCCGACGGGCACCGCGCCCGCATCGCGCTCTGCTGCATGTTGGAGCCGTAGGCGAAGTAAACGGTCATGTCGCTTCACTAACGCCGCAAAGCCGGAAGCGTTACGCGAATTCGAGAATAATCGCATCCACCGCAAGGCTGTCGCCCTGCTTGGCGTTGATCTTCTTCACCGTGCCGTCGATCTCGGCGCGCAGCACGTTTTCCATCTTCATGGCCTCGACCACGGCGACGGTGTCGCCGGCCTTGACCTCCTGGCCTTCCTTCACCGCGATGGAGACGACGAGCCCCGGCATCGGGCACAGCACCTGCTTGCCGGTGTCGGCGACCTTCTTCACCGGCATCAGCCGGGCATATTCCGCCTCGCGCGCGGTGTAGACGAAGGCCCGCGTCTCGACGCCGCGATAGGCCAGTGCGAAACCGTTCGGGATAGGGCGCACCTGCACCGCGACCGGATGGCTGTTGATGGTACCGGTCCAGAGCGGATCGCCCGGCGCCCAATCGGAATGCAGATGGCGCACGCCAGCCTTGCCCTTCGCCGGAAAGCGGACCTCGACAGTGCCGTTCTCGCGCTTGACCTCGAGCTTGTATTCTTCCTTGCCGAGCCAGACCGCGCGTTCGCTCTCGCGCGTCACGGTGCGGCCGGTCATCTGCCCCGAGATCTGGCGCTTGCGCTCGCCGAGCACATGATCGATCGCGGCCGCGACCGCGGCCAGCACTTCTGCGCGCTCGCCGTCCGGCTGGATCGCGGCAAAGCCTTCCGGGAATTCCTCGGCGATGAAGCCGGTCGACAGTTTGCCCGACTGCCAGCGCGGATGCGCCATCAGCGCCGAGAGAAACGGAATGTTGTGGCGGATGCCATCGACGACAAAGGCGTCGAGCGCGTTCGACTGCGCCTCGATCGCCTCGGCGCGGGTCGGCGCATGGGTCACCAGCTTGGCGATCATCGGATCGTAAAAAATGGAAATCTCGCCGCCTTCGTAGACGCCGGTGTCGTTGCGCACGGTGACGCCACCCGCCGTGCGCTCGGCCGGCGGCCGGTAGCGGGTCAGGCGGCCGATCGACGGCAGGAATTTGCGGTACGGGTCTTCGGCATAGACGCGGCTCTCGACGGCCCAGCCGTTGAGCTTCACGTCGCTCTGCTTGATGCTGAGTTTCTCGCCCGCGGCGACGCGGATCATCTGCTCGACCAGATCGATGCCGGTGATCAGCTCGGTCACCGGATGCTCGACCTGCAGGCGCGTGTTCATTTCGAGAAAGAAGAAGCTCTTGTCCTGCCCGGCGACGAACTCGACCGTGCCGGCGCTGTCATAACCGACCGCCTGCGCCAGCGCGACGGACTGCTCGCCCATCTTCTTGCGCGTGGCTTCATCGAGCAGCGGGCTCGGCGCTTCCTCGATGACCTTCTGGTTGCGGCGCTGGATCGAGCATTCGCGCTCGTTGAGATAGATGACGTTGCCGTGCTTGTCGCCGAGCAACTGGATTTCGATGTGGCGCGGATCGACGATGAATTTCTCGATGAACATGCGGTCGTCGCCGAACGACGACTTCGCTTCGGACTTCGAGCGCGCAAATCCTTCGGCGACTTCCGCCTCCGACCAGGCGATGCGCATGCCCTTGCCGCCACCGCCGGCGGAGGCCTTGATCATCACCGGATAGCCGATGTCGTTGGCGATCTTCACCGCCTCCTTCTCGTCGGCGATGATGCCGAGATGGCCCGGCACGGTGGAGACCTTGGCGGCGGCCGCGGCCTTCTTGGATTCGATCTTGTCGCCCATGGCCGCGATGGCCTTGGGGTTCGGGCCGATGAAGACGATGCCGTTGGCCTCTAGCGCCTTGGGGAAGGCCTCGCGCTCGGACAGGAAGCCGTAGCCCGGGTGCACGGCCTCGGCGCCGGTCTCCTTGCAGGCCGCGACGATCTTCTCGATGACGAGATAGCTCTGCGCCGCCGCCGGCGGGCCGATCAGACCCGCGGTGTCCGCCATCTCGACGTGGAGCGCGTCCTTGTCAGCCTCGGAGTAGACGGCGACCGTCTCGATGCCCATTTTGCGGGCGGACTTGATGATCCGGCAGGCGATTTCGCCACGATTGGCAATCAAAATGCGCTTGAACATCGGGCCTTGGGAGATACGCTCTCACCTTGTGGATGAGGGCTGCGGATACCGGCGCCTGTTACATTACTGTCTTGCCGAGAGGGTATCCAGCGCTAGATCGCAACAATTCCCCGGGGATGACGCCATGATCCATCGTTCACGCCTGGTTGCTCTCGCAGCCTGTACCGCCCTCTCCTTGTCGTTCGGGCCGGCGCTGGCGCAATCCAACCGGAACCTGATCCTGTTCGTGCCGGACGGCCTGCGGTCGCTGAAGGTGACGCCGGAAACCGCGCCGACCATGGCGGCGATCCGTGACAAGGGCGTGAATTTCGCCAACCCGCATTCGCTGTTCCCCACCTTCACCATGGCCAACGCTTCCGGCCTGTCGACCGGCCACTTCCTCGGCGACACCGGCACTTTCAGCAACACGATCTATGCCGGCGTGCCGATACAGTCCGCGGCCGGCAGCGTGACGCCCTTCATCGAGAACGACGCCATCCTCGGCGAAGTCGACAAGCACTTCGAGGGCAACTTCGTCGACGAAGACAGCATCCTCGTCGCCGCCCGTAACCAGGGCTTCAGCACCGCGGCGATCGGCAAGGTCGGTCCGACCTTGATGTTCGATCACACCGAACGCACCGGCGAAAAGACCATCACGGTCGATGACGCGACCGGTTCGCCGTCCGGCATTCCGCTGTCGCAACAGATGAAAGACGAGTTGACCAAGCTCGGCCTGCCGCTCGCCGCGCCCGCGCGCGGTGACAACGGCAAGGTCGGCGACAACAAGACACCGGGCACGCTCGCCGCCAACCTCGTGCAGCAAGGCTACTTCGCGGATGTCGTCGCCAAGGCCGTGCTGCCGATGTTCAAGGCGCGCAACAAGCCCTTCGTGCTGGTTTTCTGGTCGCGCGATCCCGACGGCACGCAGCACAATCAGGGCGACAGCCTGCTGAAGGTTGAACCCGGCATCAACGGACCGACCTCGCTCGCCGCCATCAAGAACGCCGACGACAATCTCGCCTCGCTGCGCAAGGCGCTCGAAGAACTCGGCCTTGCCGATACCACCGATATCGTCGTTTCCGCCGATCACGGCTTCTCGACGATTTCGAAAGAGAGCAAGACCAGCCCGGCCGCGCAGGCCAAATATGCCGACGTGCCGGAAGGCATGTTGCCCGGCGGCTTCCTCGCCATCGATCTGTCGAAGGCGCTCGCGCTGCCGCTCGCCGATCCGGACAACAAGAACGCCGCGGTCGCCGACGGCACCTATCCCAAGCGCGGCAACGGCCTGATCGGCAATGACGCCGCCAAGCCCGACGTTGTCGTCGCCTCGAATGGCGGCTCCGATCTGATCTATTTGCCGTCCAAGGATCGCGCGCTGGCGCAGAAGGTCGTCGATGCCCTGCTCAAGCAGGACTACATCAGCGGCCTGTTCCTCGACAGCGACCTTGGCGCGATCCCTGGCACATTGCCGATGTCGGCGATCAACATGCAGGGTGCGTCGCGCACGCCCCGCCCGTCCATCGTTGTCAACTTCCGTTCGTATTCGACCGGCTGCGCGCAGCCCGTGTTGTGCACAGTTGAAGTCGCCGACACCGGCCTGCAGCAGGGTCAGGGCATGCACGGTTCTTTCAGCCGCGCCGACACCATGAACTTCATGGCGGCGATGGGCCCGAGCTTCAAGAAGGGTTTTGTCAACGACGCACCGGTCAGCAATGCCGACATCGGCAAGACCATCGCCGACGTGCTTGGCCTGAAGATCCCGTTCAAGGGTTCATTGCAAGGCCGCGTCATCGGCGAAGCTTTGCCGGGCGGCACCGAGCCTGACGTGAAGAGCTGGACCGAGAAGGGTCAGCCGAGCCCTGAGGGACTCACGACCACGTTGATGGGCCAGAGCGTTGGTACCCAGCGCTACTTCGATGCCGCCGGATTCGAAGGCCGCACCGTGGGACTCATCGAATACAAAAAAGCCGCCAGCCGCTAGTCGACAGAAGACGCCGGGGGAAATCTTTATCCCCCGGCCAACTCTGGCCGCTGGTTTATTCTCCGAGCGGATGACGTCGCGATGCGAACGTCCTCTTTTGCATGCGCCCTCTTCAGGTGCGGAACCTCCGCCTATATAAAGCCCACGATCAGAGCATTTTCTGAATTTTTGGAGGCTTGAGATGACATTGGCGATTGGCGACCTCGCGCCCGATTTCGAAGCAGACACCACCGAAGGCAAGATCCGTTTTCACGAATGGCTCGGTGACTCCTGGGGCGTGCTGTTCTCGCACCCGAAGAACTTCACGCCGATCTGCACCACCGAGCTGGGGACCGCCGCCCGCCTCAAGCCGGAATTCGACAAGCGCAACGCCAAGATCATCGGCCTGTCCGTCGACCCCGTCTCCAACCACGCCAAGTGGGCGGTCGACATCAAGGACGTCGTCGGTTTTGCGCCGAACTATCCGTTGATCGGCGACGCCGACCTCAAGATTTCCAAGGCCTATGGCATGCTGCCCGCCAGCACGTCCGGCACATCGGAAGGCCGCACCCCGGCCGACAACATGACTGTGCGCAATGTGTTCGTCGTGGGCCCCGACAAGAAGATCAAACTGATCCTCGTTTATCCGATGACCACCGGCCGCAACTTCGACGAGATCCTGCGCGTCATCGATAGCCTGCAGCTCACCGCCAAGCATCGCGTCGCCACGCCGGCGAACTGGAAACAGGGCGAAGACGTCATCCTCACCGGCGCTATCAGCGACGACGAAGCCAAGACGCTCTATCCCGGCGGCTACAAGCAGCCGAAGCCCTATATCCGCATCGCGCCGCAGCCGAAATAAACCGGCACGAACCGTGTATGATGAAAGGCGCGGGCCGCGAGGTCCGCGCCTTTCGCGTTTCGCTCCCTGGAATTGGACTGCCGACGGCCATGACCGACCTCACCTTCTTCCATCGCTATATCCCCGCGACGATCGACGGCCTGCCGCCGCTCCTGCTGCTGCACGGCACCGGCGGCGACGAGAACGATTTGCTGCCGCTCGGCCAAGCACTGCTGCCGGGCGCCGCCCTGCTGTCGCCGCGCGGCAAGGTGATGGAGCACGGCATGCCGCGCTTCTTCCGGCGGCTGGCGGAAGGCGTGTTCGATCTCGACGACCTGAAACTGCGCACCACCGAGCTCGCCGGTTTCATCGCCGAGGCGCGCAAGGCCTACGGCCTGCCGGCGCCGATCGCGGTGGGATTTTCCAACGGCGCCAATATCGCCGCTTCATTACTGCTGTCGCAGCCCGAGGCGCTGGCCGGCGCCGTGTTGCTGCGCGCCATGCTGCCGTTCGAGCCGAAGCCCGCGCCGCAGCTGACCGGCAAGCCGGTGCTGCTCCTGTCCGGCAGCAGCGATCAGATGATCCCGGCCGCGTCGACCGCGCGGCTGGTCGACGTGTTGCAGACAGCCGGCGCCAAACTGGATTATAGAACGCTTCCCACCGGCCACGGCCTGACGCAAAACGATCTCATCATCGCCACGCACTGGCTGAGCAATACCCTGGAAGATTTGCCATGACCGACGTCAATCCGCACGGCCACAACCAACCCGCTTTCGCGAAATTTCTCGGCATCAAGATCACCGAGATCACGTTGGACCGCGTGCGGGCCGAACTTCCCGTCCGCGACGATTTGAAAAACCGCTTCGGCATCATGCATGGCGGCGCGATCCTCGCTTTGGCGGACAATTGCGGCGGCACCGCCGCCAGCGCCAACCTCAAGGACGGCCAGACCACGACGACGCTCGAGAGCAAGACCAATTTCTTTGCCGCGATCCCGATGGGCGACGTGGCGTTGGCCGAATGCACCGCCCTGCACAAGGGCCGCACCACCATGGTCTGGCAGACGCGCATCACGCGTAACGACGGCCGCCTCTGCGCCATCGTCACGCAGACGCAGATGGTGCTCGAAGCAACGAAGTAATCAGCGTTCCGTCGTCACCGAGGCCGCGGCATTGCCCGCGGCCGGCACCACGCGCCCGCCTTTGTTGACGATGACGACGCCGGTCGCGCAGATCACCATGCCGGCGATGGACACCGCGTCGAGCTTTTCCCCAAACAGCAGATAGGCCATCAGCGCGGTGACGGCGGGCACGAGATAGAACAGGCTGGCAAAACCGGTCGCGGCCGAACGGCGGATCAGCCAGTACATCAGCGCGACGGCGGCGAGCGATAGCACGATCACCAGCCAGGCGATGGCGAAGACGAGCTCGCCGGTCCAGTGCACGGTGCGCGTTTCAAAGGCGAAGCTGCCGGCGGCGAACACCACCAGCGCGCCGGAATATTGCACGAGGTTGCCGCTGCGCCAGTCGATGTTGCCGCAGAACCGCTTCTGATAGAGCGTGCCGAGCGTAATGCCGAGCAGCGACACCACGCTCATGACCCAGCCGAGCGGCGTTGCCGCGGCAAGCATGGTGCGGTCGTGCAGCACGAGCGCGACACCGCAAAGGCCGAGCACCAGGCCGACCCATTGCAGCCGCGTCACCGTCTCGCCCATGAAACGGTTGGCGATGGTCGAGGTGAGGATCGGCTGCAATCCCGGGATCAGCGCCGAAATGCCGGCCGGCACACCCTGGCTGATGGCGATGAAGACGCCGCCCAGATACCAACCGTGGGTCATGAACCCGGCGATCAGACTGTGGCCGGTTTCAACGGCGGTCGGCCGGCGCGCATGCACCGCCAGCACGACGCAGCCCAGAATGGCGACCACGAACACCATGCGCACGGCGAGAAACGTCAGCGGCTCGATATAGGGCAATCCGTAGCGCGCGCCGATGAAGCCGGTGCTCCACAGCAGCACGAACAGGACAGGCGCGCCGGCAAGGGCCGCGGTGGCGAGAGATTGTTTCGGCATGAGGTCCCGGCGGGGCAAGAGAGGGTAAGAGAGCGCAAGAGAGCGAATGGGAGGGCGAAAAGGCGATATAACTTTCCTGTAAAATTCCGTACTTACCCGCCTTTCGTCTAAAAGCCCGTGATAGGATCCGGCAAAATCAGTCGTTTTTCGGAGGGGACTCTCAGATGCAGCTCATGGCCGTATACATCGTGTTCGTCATCATCGGCGAATTTGGCTCGTATCTCATCGGCCGGGTTGTGGAAGCCTATTCGACCACCTTGGGCCTGCCGGTGTTCCTCGCCTGCTTCTTTGCCATGTTCGGGATTGCTTGGGTATTCGCCGTGCGCTTCACGGAACCCAAGAAGAAGCACGCCTAAAGACCGATACACGGCGCATAACTGCCGCGCATTTGACGGGTTCCCGGAACCTGAATGCGGGTTTGCGGGTTTTCCCTGCTCGAAACGACATCATCAATTGTCCGCTCAGCAGGAGGAATTGCCATGTCCGACCCGCGTTTTACCGATCCGCGCACGACCGATCCCCGGTTGAGCGATCCGGTGTTGCGTCAGGAAGAACCCGCCGGTGGCATCTGGGGCTGGGTTGCGGGCCTCGCCGTGCTCGCCCTCATCGCCTTTATCGTGGTGGCCGGCTGGAATGCCGACCCGGCGACGACCGCCAACAATGCGCCGCCGGCGACAACTTCCAGCTCGACCGCTCCGCGTAATGTAACCCCGCCGAGCACCACCGGCTCGGGCGCGTCATCGCCGATGATGCCATCGGCCCCTGCGCCGTCGCCCGCTCAGTCGCCGAATGGCGGCCGCTAAGTCAGTCGCGTAGGATAAAGCAAAAGCCTCGGTGCCGTCCGGCGCCGGGGCTTTTCGCGTTTTCGCGGTCGCTTGATCAGGTCAGCGCGGAGGAAATACCGAAGCCGAGGCTGGCGCCGACAATAGCTTCGATGGCCAGGAACTGCGGGCCGGTCAGCAGGCCGCTCAAAAACGGAAAGGCCAGCGAGCCGAACGGCAGCATGATCGCCGCCACGAACGACACGCACAGCAATTTGACGATCAGGTCCCGGTCCATCTCACTCCCCCACACTGTGCCGGGCGCTTATACTTCGCGCCCTTGCACACAAACTGCCACAACTCGCCCCATAAGGGCAATCAGCCGTTAGGTTTGAAACGCCGGATCGACCGGAACCCGGTAGCCATTGGCCAGGCGGTTGGTCTCGTTGGCCATGCCTGTGACCGCCATCAACTCGCCGAACATGGCGTCGGTCATGCCCGCCTTGCGCGCCGCTGCGTTGTGGCTGGCGATGCAATAGGCGCAGCCATTGGTGACCGACACCGCGAGATAGACCATCTCCTTGGTGAGCGGATCGAGCGCACCCGGAGCCATGATCTCCTTGATGCTCTCCCAGGTGCGCTTCAGCGTCGCCGGATCGTTCGCCAGATATTTCCAGAAATTGTTGACGTCCGGCACGTTGCGCGACGTCTTGATGTCATCATAGACGGCGCGCACTTGCGGCGAGGCATCGGCATATTCGATCGGTGCGGGCATCGCGTCGTTCCTTCACGTCAGGCCAGGCGGCACGCAACCGGCATTGAGATTGTAGACCTTCGGCGCCGGGCCCGGCCTCGGCTTGAGCTTGGCAATCGCCGCCAGCTTGTCGGCCAGCGCGCCGATGCGATGCTGATTGATAAGCGATCCCGTCAGCGTATTGAAGCGCACCGTGCGGATGCGCGGATTGCATGCCGAGTACGGACTGAACTGCCGCCCGATGAAGCGCAGCACGGCGAGGATCTCGCCATGCTCATAGACATAATCGAACATGCGGCCTTCACGATAATTCTTCAGCCCCAGCTCGTTGAGATCGCCGGTGCCGATGACGAAAGACGGGTCGAAGGCATAAACCGTCGTCACATTCTTGTTGGCGTAGGAAATATGCTGCGCCAGACCGCCGCCGAGCGAATGACCGACCGCAATGATGTTCTTGCAGCCGAGTTTTTGCGCCGTCGCAACGATGCCAGCGATACTGCCGCGCGCCTGATCGTAATAATCGTCGAAAGGCGTCAGGCGATGCAGCCAATGGAAATTCGCCAGCCAGTCGTCCACCGACGACGCCACCGTGCCGCGAAACACGATGGCCGCCTGCACGCACGCCCCACCCGCGCGCCTGATCCAGAGCTGCTGGCCCACTTCACCGGCACAGATGTGCCCGTCCGGACAGACATAGGGCTTGAGCGGAATGCGCGTCCACCCAGCGAGCTTCGGATTATCCTCGTAAGCGAGCGCCGCCAGCCGTGCATAAGGCGCATAGGCGCTCGCCACTGCCACGTCCGTGTAGATTTCAGGCTTGTCGTTGACGCGGACGATGACCTCGTCCGGCTTCTGATTGAGAAAAACTCCGGCGCAGCCGGCGAGCGACAGGCCCACCGCCACGAGTGCCATCAGACGCAACACCGCCCGCTTCACGACTGCCCCCGCAGTTTACATCACGCTGTTATTTAACCGGTGTCACCAGCGGCTGGCCCTTCTCGACGATGTAGACCGCGATGAACTTCGCCGGCTTGTCACCAACAGAGCCTTCATTGTGGATCGCCTTTGACGGCACTTCGAACGCCTCGCCGGCCTTATAGGTTTTTTCCGGCTGGCCATCGAGCGCCAGCCAGAATTCGCCGTCGAGCATCTGCACCTGCACGGTGCCGGGATGAAAATGCCGGCCGGCCTTGAAGCCCGGCGCGATCTCGACCACCGCCGACATGACTTCATACTGGCCACCCGGCACTTCGGTCTTGCCGATCGGCGTGCGCTTGATCGGCGATGGCGACACCGGCGGATTTTGCGCATAGGCGGCGGCGCCGAGCGCGAGCACGGCGACCGTGGCGGCAATGATGGATGTTTTGAGCATTGTTTCTCTCCCCAGAGCTTTTGTTACGGGCGAAGCCTACGCTTCGTTGTTGCGGCTGTCATTGGGGGGGCACCTTCTTCGCCTCCCCTGAAAGGAAAAGTAAGAAGAGACGCGCGCGGTTTACGCAAAATCTACTTCCGCGCCCGCATGACACAAACGCATTTCAGTTCCACGCGAAGCGTGCTGGCTTTGTCGTCCGCAAATCGATGTAATGCGATTTCAAACCAAGAAGAAAACAGGGAAACGCCATGAAGCGTCTGCTCGCGATCATTCTGGCCTCGGCCGCCATCACCGCCGCGCAAGCGGGCGAACAGACCGCATTGTTCCGCACCGCGGGCGGCGCCGTACAAGGCACGACGGCGGACAATGTCAGCACCTTCCTCGGCATTCCCTATGCGGCACCACCGGTCGGCGATCTGCGCTGGCGTCCGCCTCAGCCCGCGGCGGCGTGGCAAGGCACGCGGCAAGCGACCGCGTTCGGCGGCACCTGTGCGCAGCCGCAGCGCGGCGTATTCGCTGCGCCGAGCAACACGGAAGACTGCTTGTACCTCAACGTCTACACGCCGGATAAAACAACAGCGACGCGGGCGAAGCGGCCGGTCATGGTCTGGTTTCACGGCGGCGGCTTGTTCAGTGGTGAAAGCAACGACTATGACGGCAGCAAGCTCGTCAAGCGCGGCGGCGTTGTCGTCGTCACGATCAATTATCGCGTCGGCGCGCTCGGCTTCTTCTCGCACCCGGCGATCAACGGCGAAGGCCATCCCGCCATCAACTACGGCATCATGGACCAGCAGTCCGCGTTGAAGTGGGTGAAGGCGAACATCGCCGCGTTCGGCGGCGACCCCAGCAACGTCACCATCTTCGGCCAGTCTGGCGGCGGCACCGCGGTGATGGCCAACATGCAATCGCCGCTGTCGAAGGGCTTGTTTAACAAGGCTATCAACGAGAGCGGCGTGCGCATCGGCGTGACCTCGCCCGAATTTGCGCGCAAGCTCGGCGAGGACTTCGCGACCTCCGCCGGTTGCACCGACCAGAGCGCCACATGCCTGCGCGCGCTGAGCGTCGAACAGGTGCTGAAGAACCAGGGTGGGATCGTCAGCAAGGTGGTCGATTTCCCGTCGGTCGACGGCACCGTCATCACCAAATCGGCGCTCGCCGCATATCAGGCCGGCCAATACAACGCCGTTCCGATGATCACCGGCCTGGTGAAGGACGAGCAGGCCTTCTTCATGCCGGAGCTCAACAGCGGCAAGGCGCGAACCGAGGAAGAATACAAGAAATTCGCCGCGTCATACGGCGCGGAGAATGCCGACAAACTCATCGCCAAATACTCCATCGCGGAATTCGGCAGCCCGAGCCTCGCAGAGATCGCGATGGCCCAGGGCGCCAAGGCTTGCGTCGCACGGCTGCTCGACATCACCTGGGCGAAGCGCGCACCGGTCTATGCCTATCAGTTCGAGGACCGCACGGCGCCTTCCTACTTCAAGGCGATGAGCTATCCGATGCGCGCCTATCACACCGCCGAACTGCAATTCCTGTTTCCGCTGTTCAAGGGCGGACAAGGCACCGCGCACCCGCTGAGCGCCGAGCAGGAAAAGCTGTCGGACATGATGGTGGATTACTGGACTTCGTTCGCGCGCACCGGCAATCCCAACGGCGGCAAAAGCAAGCCGCCGCAGTGGAAGCCTTACGCGGCGCAGCAGGACAATGTGCAGGCGCTCAACCTCCCCGCGCCCAAGCCGACCGCCGGCTACGGCGCGGCGAATGACTGCGCCATGTGGGACGAAATTTTGGCGCACATGGATGGAAGGTGAGCGCCGGGGCGATCCCTTACCCCTCACATACTTCTGCACGCGGTAGTTCAGCGTATCTGCGCCGAGCACGGCACCAGCAATCACCACCCGCTTCGCCACCGGCATCCGGCACAGTGCTATGCTGGATCAATTAAGGGAAAGCCAAGTTTCTCCTTCGCAAGATGCCGCGCGTAGGCTTTAGCGGCCTCCCACAAAAAGTCGATACTTGCGGAGCCGACTTTTTTGGCACCCTCTTTTGCCCGCCGCCAGATTTCCGGGTCGCGCACTGCTTCTAAAAATTCGTGACCGTTCCACGTAAGCTTTAAATCGATCCAAGTTTCACCAGACAACCCAGAAATATTTACTCCCGTTACAAAACCAGTTTGATTGACCAACATATCTAGATGGTATTCGTATTTTCTAGTTTCATCTTCAGAAACACCTTCAGGCAACAGGTCTTCCATTCCACATTCTTTATCAGCTTCTTCAACACGCAAAAGAATTTCGCGGACCAAGTCCATGTCACGTTTCATGCAAATCCCTCAGTCCTGAACCCGATCTCACCATTCTTGAACAAGTCTACCCCACATACCGACCACGTTCGCCAAGACTTCCGAAAATTTTCTCTCAGTACCATCATCCAAAATTACAATTGCCTCGGACACGCCGACATCGAAATCCTCGCTGAAGGCCCTAGAATCAAATGCCTCACCTGTCTGGCGCATACCACTTTGCGAAGCACTAGTTACTATACGTGGCCTGCGTTCTAACTCGACGTGCTTGTGCCCATCATGGACATCCCAGACCACTTGGAAGTCTGCGCACTCATTTTCAGCTAGGTAGCGCCGATATGCTCGAGCGCTCGCAGCGTGGCCGATTTTTTCGGGACTATCCTCTCGAAAATGATGCCACGCTCTCTCGGCCATTGTGTCGGATTGAATCACGGCCATCTTAACCCGATAGACGTCGAGTGGTGACTCTTGAAACTCCTCGAATGAACGCCGAACGAACTCGACATAAAATCGCTTCGGTTCAAACACTCCAAATTCTTGAGTCATCATCCCCCCCTGACCGGCAACAAGCTCGCTAAAATCAGCGCAGCCAGCCGTACGACTATCTCCGCCCCTACCCCCTCACATACTTCTGCACCCGATAATTCAGCGTATCGGCGACGAAGATTTCGTCACGCGGCGACACCGCGATGTAATGCGCCTCGCCATAGCGGCCGAGCGTCTTGCCCTGCCTCGAGCCCGCCATCTTGCCGACGACGTTGCCCTTGAGATCGAGCTTCATGACCTCGCCGGTGTGGCCGTGCGCCAGCCAGATGTGCTCGTCTTCCGTCATATAGAGTCCGCATGGCGTGCCGGGATGCGATGACTCACGAATATAATTGCCGTCGGCATCGAGCACCTGGATGCGGCCGTTGTTGCGGTCGGCGACATAGAGCAAGCCTTGCTTGTCGAACACCAGCGAATGCGGCAGGTCGAATTCGCCCGGCCCCTTGCCCTTCCTGCCGATGGTTTTGATGAAGTCGCCGCTTTCGTCGAACATGTGAATGCAGGACTCGGCCTTGCCGTGACCCTGCAGCACATAGATGCGGCCCGTGGGCCCGACCACCGCCTCGTTCGGCTCGTTGAACAGCTTGAGGTGACCATACGGGTGCCACTCGCCGGTCCAGCCCTTGACGCCCAGCGTCATTTCCAGGCGGCCGGCGGCGTTGAATTTGTAGACCAAGTTCGAGGCGACGTCGGACGTCCAGATGTTGTCCTGTGCATCGATGCGCAGGCCGTGCGGCCGGTCGAACATGCCGTCGCCGAAGCCGCGGATGAAATTGCCGTCGGCATCGAATTCCATCAGCGGGTTCGGCCCGCGATGCAGCACGAACATCGTGCCCTTCGACGTGAAGGCGATACCCGACGTGCCGCCGAAATTCATGCCCGGCGGCAGCTTGAAGGATTCAGCAACGGCGACGTAAGGCAGCGAAGGCGCGGATTGGGCGGGAGGCGACATGGGGACCGGCGGGTTGGTGACGACCGGTGCAGTATCGCGCGCTTGATGGGGGAGTTCTAGCCACTCTCCCCGTCATCCTGAGGTGCGCGTGTCTTCACGCGCCTCGAAGGATAGACGGCCCACCCTTCGAGGCTCGCTGCGCTCGCACCTCAGGGTGACGGATCGACTACGCCCTCAGCTTCGCGATCTCGCCGGTAAACGCATGAACGCGCTCGCGGATGGTGCGGGTCTGCAAGGCCACCTGCTGCGCTGCCGTGTTGACCTGCGCGACGTCACGCGTGCTGGCGCCGGTGAGATCATCGATCTCGACCACCGACTGCTCGACGGAGCTGACGCCGGACGCCGCCGCGCTGACATTGGCGGCGATTTCCTCGGTGGCAGCCACCTGCTCGTTGACCGCCGCAGCGATGCTGGTGGCGACTTCGTCGAGCGCACGGATCTTCTGCGATACGGCGTGGATCGCCTCGACCGAGCGGTTGCTGGTGTCCTGCATCGCGGCGACGCGCTGCGCGATTTCCTCGGTGGCCTTGGCGGTCTGGTTGGCGAGCGCTTTGACCTCCTGCGCCACGACGGAAAAACCGCGACCGGCATCGCCGGCGCGCGCCGCTTCGATGGTGGCGTTGAGCGCGAGCAAATTCGTCTGCGCGGCAATGCCGCGGATCAGATCCGTGACGGCACCGATCTCGGCGCTTACCGCCGCCATCTCGTCCATGGTCCGGCTGGTACGGCCGGCTTCGGTAACGGCTTCGGCGGCGACCGCCGACGACTTCGCGGCGCTGATGCCGACCTCATTGATGGTGCGCGCCAGCTCCTGCCCCGCTGCGGCGACGCGGTCGACGGTGCGCGAGGTTTCCTCGGAGACGCTGCGCACGGCGATGACCTGCTCGCTTGCCTTGGTCGACGACGTGCCGAGACGGTCGGCATTGCCCATCAGGCCGGCGGCGCTGGTGTGCAACGCGTCGATCGACACCGACATCTCGGCGTCGAAGCGGTTGAGCAATTCACGCAGGCGCGCGGCGTGGGACGTCGCTTCGGACAGCAGGCTCTCGCGGGCCGCCGCCGATTTTTCCAGTTCGGTGGACGCCGCCAGCGTGGCGTCCTGCAGCGTATCGGCCTGCTCGAAGGCGCGCTGGATGGTGCTGGTGATGACAACCAATGCCGTCGCCTCGACGACGACGACGATGGCATGAACGGCAAGACGGCCGATGTCGGTGCCGCCGCCGAACAAGGCCTCCGGCATGATGAAGTTGAACACCGTGTGCTCAAGCGCGATCAGCAGCGCGCCGAAAGCGATGGTGCGCCAGCCGCAAAACCCCGCCAGCATCGCCAGCACGGCGAAATAATAGAAGTGCATCTCGATCTGCCAGGCGTGCCCCTTCATCAGGAACACCAGCATCGAGGTCTGCCCGATCAGCGCCACCGCCAGCGCCATGGCGACGGCGAAAATCGGCCGGTTCAGCTTGAACAACAGCAGCGGCGCGGCCGCGAGCAGACCGGCGCCGACCGCGGTCGACACCACATCCATGCCGCGCATCGCGGCAATCGCCACAAGGCACGGCGTCTGAAACGCGGCGAGCGTCAGCAACAGCTTCGCAACCGACCGCCGCAGTTGCGACAGACTGCTGGTTTCGACGATATCGAAATGAATCATCGCGTCACCACGCAGCCGGCGAGCGCCGCCGCGTCAGCGACCAGCCAGGCGCCCTGCGCCGAGGCGCGCGCGGCATAGCCGGCATCGTTCGGCAGCACGACGACGATGTTCGATGTTGCGCCGGCCTGGAGGATCTGCGCGCCGGCATTGGATGCCGCGACCAGCGCGGCGTCAGCGCCGATCCACGGTGCGAAGATGACAGCCACCGGCGCCAGCGGATCGCGCGGCATCAGCGCATGATGCGCCGTGACGATCAGGCCGAGCAGCGCTGTGCCGGCGATGAGGCCGGCGTCGAGCCATGAGGTGCGCGAAAGGGATTCCACCGGACCGCCGTTTAAAGTACAGCGTATTCTATGGAATATTGCGGTTAAGAATTGCTTTTGCAGTTCGCGCATTAGGACTTGCCGGCGCACACGCCACAACCGGATACCGCGTCCCGCGACGATGATACCGGCGCCTACATTCCTTTCGGGCAGGCGCGGTCCGGCCGCCGCGTGTCGCACACCGCCACGCTGCGTAGGTAATCGGTCCAGGTCGCCACCTGCGCGTCCGACGGCGTGAACTTGAAGGCCTTCTGCACGACGTAGAGGCTGTCATTGCCGCCGATGGCCTTCATCCAGGTGATCTCCGGCTTGCCGGTCGTCTTGTTGAGCGGACAGGTCTGCTTCCAGGTCAACGCCGGATAGCCGTTCTCGAGGGCCTTGCTCACGGTGCTGAACTGGCTGCCGGGACAGCTGTCGCCCCAGAGCTTCTCGATGCGCGCGCGGAAGTCATCCGGCGGAACTTTCAGCCCGAAGAAAATCTGCACCGTGACCATTTCGGTCCAGGCATTCACATTCTCGGCCACCGGCACCATTTCGGAGATCATCTGCCGGTCTTTTTTCTGCTGGAAGTCGACCTTGTAGCCCGGCGGCAGACCTGCCAGCAGGTTCTCGTTGACGAGCTGCGCATGCGCGGGTGCCGCGAGCAACAGCGCGGCGACAGCGAGACTTCGCAGGCGAATGTGCGCGATCATTCCCAGCCTCCGCGTGCGTGAGACGTCAGAGCGGCAGATTATCGTGCTTGCGGCCCGGCAGCTCGACCTTCTTGCCCTTGAGCATGGCGAGCGCGCGGGCGAGCCGCCGTCGCGTCGAGTGCGGCATGATGACGTCGTCGATGTAACCGCGCTCGGCGGCGACGAAGGGCGAGAGAAAGCGGTCCTCGTATTCCTTGGTGCGCGCGGCAATCGCATCCTTGTCGCCGATGTCGGCGCGGAAGATGATTTCCACCGCGCCCTTGGCGCCCATCACCGCGATCTGCGCCGTCGGCCAGGCGTAATTCAAGTCGCCGCCGACATGCTTCGACGCCATCACGTCATAGGCGCCGCCGAAGGCCTTGCGCGTGATGACCGTCACCAGCGGCACCGTGCACTGGCTGTAGGCGAACAAGAGTTTGGCGCCGTGCTTGATAAGGCCGCCATATTCCTGGTCGGTGCCCGGCAAAAATCCCGGCACGTCGACAAAGGTGACGATCGGAATCGAGAAGCTATCGCAGAAGCGCACAAAGCGCGCCGCTTTGCGTGACGCCGCGCTGTCGAGCACGCCCGCCAGCACCAGCGGCTGATTGGCGACAAAGCCGACCGTGCGCCCGGCGATGCGGCCGAAGCCGATGACGATGTTCATGGCGTGCTTGGCCGAGACTTCGAAGAAGTCGCCCTCGTCCACCACCTTCTCGATCAGCTCTTTGATGTCGTAGGGCTTGTTCGGATTGTCCGGGATCAGTGTATCGAGCGATTCATCGATACGGTCGGCATCGTCCGCCGCCGGCCACGCCGGAACACCGGCTTCGTTGTTGGCCGGCAGGAAGTCGATGAGCCGGCGCATCTGCAACAGGCACTCGACGTCATTCTCGAACGCGCCATCGGCGACGCCCGACTTGGTGGTGTGGATCGAGGCGCCGCCAAGTTCTTCCGCGGTGACGACTTCGTTGGTCACCGTCTTCACGACGTCAGGACCGGTGACGAACATGTAGCTGGTGTCGCGGACCATGAAGATGAAGTCGGTCATGGCCGGCGAATAGACATCGCCGCCGGCGCACGGCCCCATGATGACACTGATTTGGGGAATAACGCCGGACGCCATCACATTGCGCTTGAACACTTCACCGTAACCGCCGAGCGCGGCAACACCTTCCTGGATGCGCGCGCCGCCAGCATCGAACAGACCGATGATCGGGCAGCGCGCCTTCATCGCCATGTCCTGCACCTTCATGATCTTCTGCGCGTGCGCTTCCGACAGCGAACCGCCGAACACGGTGAAGTCCTTCGAAAACAGGTAGACGACGCGGCCGTTGACGGTGCCCCAGCCGGTGACGACGCCGTCGCCGGGAAATTTCGTCTTCTCCATGCCGAAGTCGGACGAGCGGTGCTCGACGAACATGTCGAACTCCTCGAAGGAGCCCTTGTCGAGCAGCAGCTCGATACGCTCGCGGGCGGTGAGCTTGCCCCTCTTGTGCTGGGCCTCGATGCGCTTTTCGCCGCCACCAAGGCGGGCCTCGTCGCGCCGCTCTTCCAGCCTGTCGAGAATGTCCTTCATGGGCTTCGCTTCCGCCTTTGCCGCCAAAGTCCTGCAATCATTGCTGCATTGCGGTGCAAAAGCTAGGCCACGGTCCCTGATTGTCGTCCCCGCGAAAGCGGGGACCCAGTACACACCGATGGGTCCGTGAATACTGGATCCCCGCCTACGCGGGGATGACGACCGAAAGCCTTGGCATCGTCTCGTGCCCTCACTAGAACCCCCTCATGAGCGACGAAAAGACCGGCAACCCGACCATCGCCGCCCTGCTGCAGCAGGGACTGTTTCACCACCGCCAGGGCCAATTGGACCTGGCGATGCAGCGCTATATCGATGCGCTGGCCGAAGACCCGACCAACGCCGACGCGCTGTATTATGTCGCGGTGGTCGCCTGCGAGGACGGCCAATATGACAAAGGCGTCGAACTGGCGCAGCGCGCCATCGATGTCGGCAAGCCGCAGGCCCGGGTCCACAATCTGATGGGCCAGGCCTATGACCGGCTTGGCCAGCCGCTTGAGGCGATCAAGGCTTACGACGCGGCGCTGACGGTCGACCCGAATTTCGCCGCCGCGCACGGCAACCGCGCCAGCATTCTGGCCGAGACCGGCTTTCCGGACGAAGCGCTGAAGGCCTATGACCGCGCGCTGGCGCTCAACGGCAATTCGGGCGCCGACTGGTTCAACCGCGGCACCCTGCTCCATGACATGGGGCGGCTGCAGGACGCGGTCGACAGTTACGATCGCGCACTGGCGCTCAGCCCGGATTTGCCGCAAGCGCATGTCGCCAGGGCGGCCGCACTGATGGGGCTGGGCCGGTTCGACGACGCGCTCGAAGGCATGGACCGGGCCATCGGCTTCGCGCCAGCGATGGCGGTGGCGCATCACGGTCGTGCTGCAGCCTTGAAATGCCTCGGGCGCATCGAAGAGTCCAAAGCCGCCGCCGACCACGCCGCCGAACTCGACACAGCGCAGGGTACCGAGCCGCCGAAGAAGCCGAACTAGCCAGCCGTTTGAGCGAGACCGGCCTCCAAAGTTGCAAGGACGGAACTTCAGCGCTCTGCTAGCGTTGGGTGGAACTCATCCCTGCCCGGAGCATCGCCTGTGAAAAAACCGACGCCGCGTCTCGCCACGCCGACCGACCTTAAATCCAATGCCGTCAAGGACATCGCCGGCGCAATGAATGCGATTTTGGCGGACACCTTCGCGCTTTACATGAAGACGAAGAACTTCCACTGGCACGTGAGCGGGCCGCATTTCCGCGACTATCACCTGCTGCTCGACGACCAGGCCGCCGAGATTTTCGCCACCACCGACGACATCGCCGAACGCGTGCGCAAGATCGGCGGCAACACCCTGCGCTCCATCGGCGACATCGGCCGCAAGCAGCGCTTGGCCGACAACGACGCCGACTATGTCGATCCACTGGATATGCAGATCGGAAGAGCCACGTCTGAACTCCAGTCACATT
>CAIYTE010000153.1 GCA_903929045.1 uncultured Hyphomicrobiales bacterium | reverse complement strand
TCCTCGTGGAAATGCGCCAGCGAGCCGAGCATCCAGCGCATGGTGTTGCGCAGCTTGCGATAGGTGTCGGCCGTGGTCTTGAGGATTTCAGGCCCGATGCGCAGATCGTCGGCATAGTCCGAAGCGCAGACCCACATACGGAGTATGTCGGCGCCAGACTGCTTGATGACGTCCTGCGGCGCGGTGACGTTGCCGGTCGACTTCGACATCTTGCGGCCCTGCTCGTCGAGCACGAAGCCGTGCGTCAGCACAACGTCGAAGGGCGCGCGGCCGCGCGTGCCGCAGGATTCCAGCAGCGAAGAATGGAACCAGCCGCGATGCTGATCCGAGCCTTCCAGGTACATCACCGTATCGTTGCCGCCATCGACCTTGCGCTTGATGCCGGCGAGCGACGGGAAATGCTTCGGATCTTCGAGCACGAACGCATGCGTCGAACCTGAGTCGAACCAGACGTCGCAGATGTCGTCGACTTTCTTCCAGGCGTCGTTGGCGAGTTTGCCGAGGAAGCGCTCGCGCGCGCCCTCTTTATACCAGGCGTCGGCACCTTCCTTTTCGAAGGCCTCGATGATGCGCTGCTCGACGTCCGCGTCCTGCAGGATCTCGACCGAGCCGTCCGGCTTTTCCTTGATGAACACGGCGATCGGCACGCCCCAGGCGCGCTGACGCGAGATCACCCAGTCCGGGCGACCGGCGATCATGCCGGTGATGCGGTTCTGGCCCGCGGCGGGCACCCAGCGCGTGACCTCGATGGCTTTCAGCGCGCGGTCGCGCAGCGTGTCGGCGGGCTTGTCGATGCCCATGTCCATCGCGATGAACCACTGCGGCGTGTTGCGGAAGATGATCGGCTTCTTCGAGCGCCACGAATGCGGATACTGATGCTTGAGACGGCCGCGCGCGATGATGTTGCCGGCCTCGGCCAGCGCCGCGATCACGGCGTTGTTGGCGTCGCCCTTCTCGCCCTTGTCATTGATGACGCGCTTGCCTTCAAAGCCCGGCGCCGATGCGGTCAACGCGCCATTCTCATCGACGGTGTAGGGAATGGTCGGATTGATGCCCTCGGCCTCCAACGCCGCACGGTTGGCCATCCAGACCTCGAAGTCTTCGCGGCCATGGCCCGGCGCGGTGTGCACGAAACCGGTACCGGTGTCGTCGGTGACGTGATAGCCAGACAGCAGCGGCACGTCGAAGTCGTAGCCTTTGCCATGCAGCGGATGACGGCACACCATGCCAGCGAGCGTTTCGGCCGAGACGTCGGCGACCTTGTCGTAGGCCGCAACCTTCGCCTGCTTGAACACTTCGCCGGCGAGATTTTCGGACAGAATGAACATGTCGCCGAACTTCGCCCAGTTCTCCGGCGCAGCGTCGGTGACTTTATAGAGCCCGTACGTGATCTTCGGCGAGAACGAGATGGCGCGGTTGCCCGGCAATGTCCAAGGCGTCGTCGTCCAGATGACGACGGAGGCGTCGGCGATATCGCCGCTACCGTTCTTGACCGGAAACTTCACCCACACCGTATCCGAGGTGTAGTCCTCGTACTCGATCTCGGCTTCAGCGAGCGCGGTCTTCTCGACCACCGACCACATCACTGGTTTGGAGCCGCGATACAAAGTCTTGTTGGCGGCGAACTTCATCAACTCGCGCGCGATCTGCGCTTCGGCCGGGAAGCTCATCGTCGTGTAGGGATGATCCCAATCGCCTTCCACGCCGAGGCGCTTGAATTCCGCGCGCTGGATGTCGAGCCACTTCTGCGCATAGGCGCGGCACTCCTGACGGAACGCCACCATCGCCGCCGGATCGGAGAAGTTCGGCTTGGCCTTGTTCTTGGAGCGGTAATTTTCTTCCTCGATCTTCCACTCGATCGGCAGGCCGTGGCAGTCCCAGCCCGGCACGTAGTTGGAATCGTAGCCGAGCATCTGCTGGCTGCGCGTCACCACGTCCTTGAGAATCTTGTTCAGCGCGTGGCCGATATGGATGTTGCCGTTGGCGTAAGGCGGGCCGTCATGGAGCACGAACTTCTCACGCCCCTTGGCGACGTTGCGAAGCTGGCCGTACAGGTCATCCTTGGCCCACTTGGCCAGAATCTCCGGCTCTTTCTGCGGCAGGCCGGCCCGCATCGGGTAATCCGTCTGCGGCAGGAACAGGGTTTCGGAGTAATCGCGCTCTGGCTTGGTCATGCGGGGCTTCTAGCAGGCTGATTTGAGGGCGAAAAGGCTGGTTTTTCTGTCGCTTCATCCCTCCCCCGCAGGGGGAGGGTGGCGAGCGAATGCGAGCTGGGTGGGGGCGCGCTCACATGAGGCAATACCCCACCCCGCGCTCCGCGCGACCCTCCCCTTTCAGGGGAGGGATAAGAAGGTCAAATCTCGCCGAGTTGAGGAAACGCCTTGCCGGCCCGCTTGAGCGACCCCTTCGCCTGGGTGACATCGTTCGCCATCTGGAGCTTCAGCGGCTCGATGCCGTCGAATTTCTGCTCCGCCCGGATCCAGCCGATGAAGGCGACGTCGATGGCCTGGCCGTAAAGGTCGCCGTCGAAATCGAACAGGAACACTTCGAGCAGCGGCGCGCCGTTGTCGAAGGTCGGGCGCACGCCGAAGCTCGCCACGCCGTCATAGCGCATGTCGTCGATGCCGACGCGCACAGCGTAGATGCCATGCTTCAAGCCGCAGGACGGATCGAGCCGCAGATTGGCGGTCGGAAAACCGAGATCGCGGCCGCGCTTCTCTCCGTGAATGACTTCACCCGACACGAACCATGGCGCGCCGAGCAACTCTGTCGCTTCGACGACGGCGCCTTGTGTAAGCGCGGTGCGCACCGAGCCGGACGAGACGGGGCGGCCTTCGTCTTCCAGCGGCGGTACGATGTCGACGGCAAAGCCGAGCCTGGCGCCCTGCTCTTTCAGATATTCCGGCGAGCCTTCGCGATTTTTGCCGAAGTGAAAATCGAATCCGATGGCGGCGCCGCCGATGCCGAATTTGCCGATCAAAATCTTCTCGATAAAATCTTCTTTCGACGTCGCCGCGAGTTCGGCGTCGAAAGGCATGATGAGCGCGCCGCTCAGGCCCGTCGTCGCCAGAAGCCTCATCTTGTTGCGCTCACTGGACAGCGAGAACAGGGTATCCTGCGGCCGCAGGAATAGCCGTGGATGCGGGGAAAAAGTCAGCGCCGCGGCCTTGCGGCGCAGCTTGCGCGCGCGCGATAAGGCGGCCCCGATGACAGTGCGGTGGCCGCGGTGCACGCCGTCGAAATTGCCAATCGCTACCACTGCACCGTGCAACGGGCCGGGTTCGGCGTCGCGGGCGACATGGAAGCTTTTAACGGGCTTGTTCATGATCCGATAAGCCTGCAGCGCGGTAGTTCCGTCAAGTTTTTGCCCGTTTTCACGGGAACACGTGTTTTCGAGCTTAAACAGGGTTACTGGACCGTTAACAAACTTTCAAATTAACGGCTTATTCAAAGGCCATTGCTAGGCTTCGGTATCTAGGGGAGGCCCCGCGCAGGGGCAGTGACATATGGCTATCGATCTGTCGATGCCGGTTCTGATCGTGGATGACTACAACACGATGGTCCGCATCATTCGCAATCTTCTCCGTCAGCTCGGCTTCGAGCACATCGACGATGCCAGCGATGGCTCGGCGGCGCTCGCCAAGATGGAGAATCGCAAATACGGCCTCGTCATCTCCGACTGGAACATGGAGCCGATGACCGGCTACGACCTGTTGCAGAAGGTGCGCGCCCATCCCGATATGGCGGAAACGCCCTTCATCATGGTGACGGCCGAGTCGAAGACCGAGAACGTCGTCGCGGCGAAGAAGGCCGGCGTGTCGAACTATATCGTCAAGCCGTTCAACGCGCAGACGCTCAAGAGCAAGATCGAATCGGTGTTCGGCGCTGAAGTGCCGACCGCCGTGCAGCCCGGCGCGGCCGCCTAAAAAATCACCAGATCAATTCACGCATCACCGCAGTCGGCATGGCGCCGGCGGCGGTGAATTTCTTTTCGAGCGCCGACAGGTCGGGATTGTCGCGCGGCCCCAGCTCGTCGATGTGAATGCCCGACGTCACGAACAGGAAATCGGCGCCGTAGTTGCGCCCGCCGGTGAGATCCGTGCGCACAGAATCGCCGATCGCCATCACGCGCTTGAGTGCCAGTGTGCGGCCTGACGCCGCTTCCGCCTTGGCGAGCGCCATATCGTAGATCGGCTGGTACGGCTTGCCGGCATAGGCCACCTCGCCGCCCATGCTGGCGTAGAGATCGGCCACCGCGCCGGCGCAGTAGACGAGATTGTCACCGCGATGGACGACGACATCGGGATTGCCGCAGATCATGAAGACCTTACGCCTGAGCATCATCTCCAGCCGCGCGCGGTAATCCTCGGGCGTATCGCGGTCGTCATCGTCGAGCCCCGAGCAGACGACGTAGTCGGCGCTTTCCAGCGGCGCGAATGTCAGATTCATGCCAGTAAAGATTTCGACGTCGCGCGTCGGGCCCATGTGAAAGACGCTCTGGCCCTTGCGCTGCTCGATCAGCGAGCGCGTGACATCGCCCGACGAGACGATGGCGTCGTAGGTTTCGCGCGGCACATGCAGCGCTTCGAGCTGGCGGGCGACGACATTGTTCGGCCGCGGCGCATTGGTAATGAACACCACGGCGATGCCGGCTTTGCGCGCTTTGATCAACGCGTCGCAAGCGTGCGGGAACGCGACGACGCCGTTATGCACCACGCCCCAGACATCGCACAGCAAGGCGTCGTAACCGGGCGCGAGCGTGGAAAAATTCGGGACGAGCTCTGTCACTGAAATCAGACGCCAGCACCGGCGAATTCGGTGACGCTGTCACCCGACAGCTTGCCGGCGTCGCCGCTTTGCAGCGCTTCGGCGCGCACCGGGCGCGGTGCCGAGAACAGGAAGCCCTGGCCGAAACGCACGTCATATTCGAGCAGATCGACGACCATGTTCTCGCTCTCGATCCTTTCGGCGATCAGATCGATGCCGTGACGCGCCAAAAGATCAGCGAGGTCTTCTGGATGAATATCGCTTTGCGCGGTGGCGGCCTTGTTGAGCAACAGCTTGGCGGGCACTTTCAGGAAGCGGAACCAGCGGTCGGCCAGTTCCTTCGGCTCCATGCGCAGATCGGTGACGTGATCCATCGAGAAGCGGAAGCCCCGCTCGGCCAAGGCCGACAGGCCTTCGTTCTCCATCGGCCCGAACGAGCGATAGGCCTCCTGCGTGAACTCGAACATCAGCGCGTTGGACAGCGCGCGGTTGGCGTCCATGAAATCGAGCAGTTGCTTGAAGTGCACCGCGTCGGTCAGCGTCGAGGCGCTGATGTTGCAGAACACGCCGACGTCGCGGCTCTTGAGCTGCAAGCGGCGCGTCACCTGCACGCAGCGGAACAGCAGCAAATTGTCGATCTTCGGCATCAGGCCGGTGGCTTCGGCGTAGTCGATGAACTCGCCGGCCGGGATGATTTCGCTTTCGTCGGTGCGCAGGCGCGACAGCGCTTCGTAGTAACGCACCTTGCGCTGCGGCAGCGTGACGATGGGTTGCAGATAAAGATCGATGCGGTTGGCATCGGCCGCGCGCGAAATCAGCTCGCCAATATTCTCGCGGCTCAGACCCTGGAAACGGTTGACGGCGTCGCTCTCGGTCAAGGCCAGCGGCGCATCCATGGCTGGCGGCGGCGCGGCAACGACGGGCGCCGGCGCTGGCGTGAATTCCACCGGTGCGGGACGCGGCGCCACCGGCGCCCGGTTCTGCAACGCGGCTTCATGCGCGGCGACGGTTTCGGCGATCTGGCGGACCAGGCCGCCCAGTTCGCCGATCTCGACGGCGATCGGATCGTCGGCGCCGCGGGTGCGGCTGACCGTGCTCTCGACGCGGGCGTCGGTCGCGGTCATGCGACGGTCGAGTTCCGCGACCTTGCGGGCGAGGTCGGCCGTGCCGCGCGACAGGTCGGCGATCTGGTCGCCCAGATCGGTGCGGTCACGCAGGCGGTTGTTGATCGTGTTGTAGAGCGCCATCGCCACCAGCGCAGCAAGGCCGATGATGGCCGCCGTGCGGGCGTCCAGACCAGCGCCGAGGAACAGCGCCGCGCCGAGCGAGCCGGCGATCAGCACCATGCAAACAGCGATGAAAATAGCGCTGATACGGCGCATTCAGACGTCCAGTGGCCCCGAAATGCCGGATCATGAATGATTCGGCACGATGACGACCAATGTCCATGAGGCCGCGGGTCTTCGCAACCTCGAAGTCCTGATATGGTAACGGTTATTCGGCCCCGACCCACAGGGCTAACGGACAAAAGCCCGATGCAGGTTCCCGCCAAGCCGCCGATCATGAGCCGTATCCGGGCGTTCCCCGGGTGGATCATCCCCCTGTTCCTGCTGGGCCACGCCGTTATCTGGACCGCGCTGCCGGCGATCCTCTACCCCAATCTGCCGCTCGATTTGATCGAGGCGCTGGTTTACGGCCGCGAATGGCAGCTCGGTTATGACAAGCTGCCGCCGCTGCCGTGGTGGCTGGTCGAGGTGGCCCACCGCGTCATCGGCGCCGACTTTGCCTATTATCTGCTGGCGCAGGGCGCGGTCGTCGCCGGCTTTGCCGCCGTCTGGGCCATGGCGCGGCCGCTGATCGGGGCGCGCGGCGCACTGGTGGCGCTGCTGATCCTCGATGGCCTGCACTATTTCAATTACACCGCCGCCAAGTTCAACCACGACGTGATCCAACTGCCGTTCTGGGCGCTGGCCGGCTACGCCTTCCACCGCGCCCTGCGCACCGGCGAAGCGCGCCACTGGCTGCTGCTCGGCCTCACCATCGGCCTGTCGCTGTGGGCGAAGTATTTCGTCGTCGTGCTCGCCGTGCCGTTCGCCGTCTTCATGCTGGCCGACCGCGACGCGCGCAAACATTTCACCACGCCGGGGCCGTACATCGCGCTCGCCGCCGCCATCGCCGCGATGGCGCCGCATATCGTCTGGCTAGTGCAGAACGACTTCCTGCCGTTCGGTTATGCCGAGCATCGCGCGCAACTGCCGCGCGGCTGGTACGACCATCTCTGGCATCCGTTCCAGTTCGCCATCGGCCAACTGTTCTTCCTGATCCCGTCGCTGTTGATCGCGCTGCCTTTGTTCTGGCCGCGCAAGACAAACGGCGAGCCGCCGGTCATCGTCGCCGCCGACGCCTTCGACATGCGCATCGTCACGCTGCTGGCCTTCGGGCCGTTGGCGACGGTGCTGGCGCTCTCCGCCGTCAGCGGCCGCGGCACCATCGCCATGTGGGGCTATCCGCTGTTTCTGTTCGCCAGCGTCTGGCTGGTGCTGATGGCGCGGCGCTTCCTCGACGATCACCGCATCGTGCGGATCGGCGTCATCTGGAGCATCGTCGTTGCCGTGCTGGGTCTCGCCTTCATCGGCAATTACGGCGTGCTGCCGCAATACGACCACCGCTATCGCGCCGTGCTGTATCCCGGCAGCGACCTCGCGCGCGAATTGTCCGACCACTACCGGGTGCTGACCGGCCGGGACATTGTCTACGTCATCGGCACGATGTGGGACGGCGGCAATGCCTCGCACTATATGCCGAGCCAGCCGCGCGTGCTAATCGACGGCAAGCCGGCGCGCGCTCCGTGGATCGACCTCAACGATTTACGTGCCCGCGGCGCGGTCGTGGTGTGGACCGACGGCGATTTGAAAACGCTGCCGGTCGAGTACCGCAACATCGCCGCCGACGCGCAGGTGCAGACGCCCTTCACGCTGCCGTTCCGCCGCGGCGACAATGTCCTCAATGTCGGCTGGGCGATCTTGCTGCCGCAGCCGAGCTACGCCCAAGCGCGGTAATCGTCTCAGCGCTTGATGATGTTCTTCATGTTCTTGAGATCGCCCGCCAGATAACGGCGGATGTTCTCCTGGATCGTGGGTAGATTGTTGCGCGCCGAATTGTCATGCGTCGCTGCCTGATGGCAGGTGATGATGACGTTATCCAGATCCCACAACGGGCTGTCGGACTTGAGCGGCTCCTGCGCGAAGACGTCGAGCGCCGCGCCGGCGATGCGCTTTTCCTTCAACGCATCGAGAAGTGCCTTTTCATCGACCACGCCGCCGCGCGCCAGATTGATCAAATAGGAGTCCGGCTTCATCGCCGCGAGCATGTCCGCATCGATCATGTTGTGCGTCTGCGGCGTATAGGGCGTCAGCACGACGAAGTAGTCGATGGTCGCCAGCATCTCCTTCAGCTTGCTCTTGTCGTAGACGCGGTCGAAGCCCGGCACGTCGCGCACGCCCGACGTGAAGCCGAGCACCGACATGTTGAACGCTTTGAAGCGCGGCGCCATCGACTCGGCGATCGAACCCATGCCGAGAATGCCGACGGTCTTTTCATTCAGCAGGCGTGACGGCCAGTTTTCCCATTTGTGCTGCGCCTTGTTGTTCAAACTCCGTGGCAGCTGGCGGCTCAAAGCCAGCATCAACGACATCGCCGCCTCCGACATCGGCGCGCCGTGCACGCCGTGGATGTTGGTAACGATGATGTCCTTGCGCAACGAAGCCCGGTCGGCGATGCCGTCAACGCCGGTGCCGATGCCCTGCACCCATTTCAGCTTCTTCGCCGCCGTGAAGACGTGATCGGCCTTGGTTTCGAGATGCGGGCCGTGCGTGACGATGATTTCCGCAGCTCCGAGATAAGGATCGGCGTCGGCGACATTGGCGACGATGTTGACCGTCAGCTCGGGAAACGTCTGTGCGATGCCGTTGAAATACGCCTTCCGGATTTTCTCATGCGACCGAAGAATAATGAGTAGCGCAGGCTTTGCGTTCATTGGTAAGAACACTCCGAACAGTGCGCATTGTGAGAGAGAAGCGCGGCGATGAAGGTCACGGCGGTCGAGGATATACACGCGAGCGCCGGCTGGCGCACGCTTTCGTTTCTTAAAATTACGACCGACGAAGGCCTGATCGGCTGGTCCGAATTCGGCGAAGGCCGTTCAATGCCGGGCTTGAGCGGCGTCATCCGCAAGATGGCCCAGCAGCTCGTCGGCCAGGACCCGCGCCAGGTTGGACGCATCAGCGCCAAGCTCTATGCACATACCCGCACGGCCAACAGCGGGATGATCGCGCAGGCGATCGCGGCAATCGAGAACGCCTGCCTCGACCTCAAGGCGAAAGCGCTCGGCGTCCCCGTCTATGAGTTGTTCGGCGGCGCGGTGCGCGACAAACTTCCGGTCTACTGGTCGCATTGCGGCACGCTTCGCGTGCGTCATCCCGACCTGTTCGGCGGCAAGCCGCTGCGCTCGCTCGACGATGTCGTCGCGCTCGGCAAGGAAGTCGCCGCCGGTGGGTACCCCGCGCTGAAGACCAACATTCTCTCCTTCGCCAACGGCAAGGCGTCCAATTATCAGGGCGGCTTCGGCATGAGCGACGGCCATCCCGAGATCAATCTCGAGGAGAAACAGCTCAACGCCATCGTCGACCTGATGGCCGCGTTCAAGCAGGGCGCAGGACCGGACGTGAAGCTGTCGATCGACCTCAACTGCAATTTCAAGCCGGACGGCGTGCGCCAGATCGCCAAGGCGCTGGAGCCCTTCCGGCTGCTGTGGCTCGAATTCGACCTGCACGATCCGAAGTCGCTCGCGGCCATCCGGCAATCGACGACCACGCCCATCGGCTCGCTGGAGACGATCTACGGCCGCCGCAATCTCAAGCCCTATCTTGAGCAGACAGCCGTCGACGCCGTCATCATCGACCCGCAGTGGAACGGCATGATTGAATCAACCCGCATGGCGGCGCTGGTCGATACCTATGACGTGAACGTCGCCGTGCACAACTATCACGGCCATCTCTCGACATTGATCGGCACGCACTTCGCGGCGGCGATTCCGAATTTCCGGATTGCGGAAATCGTCGTTGACGAAGCACCATGGGTGGCCGACTTCTTCACCCACCCTGTCGTTCTCGAAAACGGCGTCATCACCGTTCCGGACCGGCCGGGCTGGGGCACCGACATCAACGAAGAAGCCGTGCGCGCGCACCCGGTCAAGAATTAAGACAACAGGAAGCTATCGATGATCAATCGCCGCCATTTCGTTGCCACCAGCGCCGCGTCGCTGATTGCCGGACCCGCCTTCGCGCAGGCTTGGCCAAACCGGCCCGTGATTGCGATCGTGCCTTTCCCGCCGTCGGGAAATGTCGACATCACCGCGCGCCTCGTCGGGCCGTCATTCGCATCGACACTCGGCCAGCAGCTTGTGGTCGAAAACCGTCCGGGCGCCGGCGGCAATCTTGGCAATGAAGCAGCGGCCCGCGCTGCGCCGGATGGCTACACCGTGCTGTTCACGCAGGGCGGCATCGCCGTCAATCAGTTCCTGTACAAGAACATCAAATACGACGCGGTGCGCGACTTCACGCCGGTGTCGCTGCTGGTGCTGGTGCCGAATGTGCTGGTCGTTCCGGCAAGCTCGCCGGCGAAGACCGTTGCGGAGTTCATCGCGCTCGCGAAATCGAAGAAGCTGCTGTACGCCTCGGCGGGCAACGGCACATCGAGCCACCTGTCCGGCGAACTGCTCAAGCGCAAGCTTGGCGTCGAGATGACCCACGTGCCGTATCGTGGCACGGCGCTGGGCGTCACCGATATGATCGCCGGCCGCGTCGACGTCACCTGCGACAACGTCTCGGCGCTGCTGCCGCACATCAAGTCCGGCGCCTTGCGGGCGCTCGCGGTAACGACGCAGGAACGGCTCGCGGTGCTGCCGGATGTGCCGACGATGGACGCCAGCGGCATCAAGGACTTCAAGTCGTCCGGCTGGACCGCCGTGTTTGCACCGGCAAAGACTCCCGCCGAGATCGTCAGCAAGATGAATGAGGCCCTGGTCACCGCCGTGCGACAGGGCAACGTGCGCAAGACGATGGAAGAAGTCGGCAACGTCCCGGTCGGCTCGTCGCCGGCCGAACTTGCGAAGTTCGTCAAGGACGAGAGCGACGAGTGGGGCCCTATCATCAAGGAAGCGAATATCTCGATCGACGGCTAGTTCACGGACAGCGTCAGCGAAAGAGCCGAGCGGCTATCCCTTTGCCGCATGCTTGTTTGTCTTGTGCGACCGTGACGCGCCCGCCTATATCGAGATGAGGGGCGGCAATCTCGGAGATTGCCTATGGAACAGACGCAAGCAGGCGCCACCGCATCGCGGCCGCTGCAGTTGAGCATTCGCACCATTCTGATCGGTGCCATTTTTGTCATCATGCTTGCCGGCTCAACGGTCATCGACGCTGACGCGGTGATTCAGTATTTCAGCGCCGCGGGCGGCACTCCGCCGGCGATTCTCGAATACGGCAGCATCATTACCGGGCTGACGGCCGCTCCCTTCCTCGCCATGGGACTGTCCATCGGGGAAGATGAACTCCATCCAAAGACATAAGCCGCCTCGCCTCAACGCTTTCCCGCCGATCCGGCTTCGTTCGCGATCGGCGGGTTCGCTCTCTTCAATATCGCAATGCGATATCGGCGATTCCACTTTCCCTGCGCGCAACAACTGCCCTAGGATTTAGCCTCGGGCTGAGAGAAGGCTCAACAGATCCAGCCCGGATAAAAACGGCCGCAGCAAAAACAACAAGCGGCCTTGGGAGGGATCATGGTGTTCGCACGCGCGTTCGCGGCAGTGTTTCTCGCTGCCTGTTTTTTGACAACCGGCGCGTTGGCGCAGACCTATCCAAACCGACCCATCACCCTGCTCGTGCCCTTCCCGCCCGGCGGCGCGACCGATGCCATTGCGCGCATCATGCAGAACCCGCTGGAAAAAGCGCTCGGGCAGACCATCGTGATCGAAAACGTCGGCGGCGCCGCGGGCATGATCGCCGCCGCGCGCGCGGCACGCGCCGAACCTGACGGCTACACGATCCTGATTCATCAGGTGGCGCTGGCGGCCGGCGTGACGCTGTATCCCAAGCTCTCGTTCGATGCCGTCAAGGATTTCGCGCCGATCGGGCTCGTCAACACGACGGCCTCGACGCTCGCCGGCTCTCCGACGCTGCCGCCGAAGGACTTCAAGGAATTGCTGAACTGGGCGAAGGAGCCCGGACGCACAGTCAAGATCGGGCATGCCGGCATCGGCTCATACGGCCATCTGAGCGGCGTTCTGGTCGCGCAGGAAACCGGCATGAAAGCGTCGCAGATTCCATACCGCGGCGCCGGACCGGCACTGATCGATCTGCTCTCAGGCCAGATCGATCTGACGTCGATTTCCGCCATTCAGGCCGCGCCTTTCGCCAAGGACGGCAAACTCAAGGTCTACGCCATCATCGGCCGCAGGCGCTTTGTGGGCATGCCGGACGTCCCGACGCTCAGTGAACTCGGCTACAAGAAACTCGACATCGATTTCTGGCATATGCTGGTCGCGCCGGCCGCAACGCCCAAGCCCATCATCGAGAAGCTCAACGCAGCGCTGCGCACGACCCTGGCCGATGCCACCGTGCAGAAAAGCTTCGCCGACGGAGGCATGTTTCCCTATCCGCCCGAGGAACTGACGCCGGAGGCGGCGCATACCTTGCTCAAGGACGAGATCAAGCTCTGGCACGACGTCATCAACGCCAACCAGATCACCGCGCAATCGCAATAGGCAGCCGCTTACGCCACCGCCTTGATGATCGCGCCGACCTTGTCGAAGATTTCGCCGATCTGCGCTTCGCTCATGATCAGCGGCGGCGACAGCGCCAAGGTATCGCCAACCGCACGCAGCATGATGTCGTGGTCGTGGAATGCCGTCTCCAGCGCCGCCATGCCGCGTTTGCCGACGCCGTCCGCACGGCTGGCGAGATCGATGCCGACCGTGAGGCCGACCGGCCGGATGTCGAGCACGTTCGGCAGCCCTTTCAGCGCCAGCGCGGCCTGCGCCCACGGCGTCTCGATCTTGCGCGCGCTTTCGAACAGATTTTCCTCTCGATAGAGATCGAGCGTGGCGAGACCTGCGGCGCAGGCCAAAGGATGCGCCGAGTAGGTATAGCCGTGGAACAGTTCGACGACGTGCTCGGGACCCTGCATAAAGGCGTCATGGATATGCTTGCGTACCAGCACGCCGCCCATCGGCACGCTGCCCGACGTCACGCCCTTGGCGAAGGTAATCATGTCGGGCACGACGCCGTAGCGTTCAGCGGCGAAGGCATAACCAAGACGGCCGAAGCCGGTGATGACTTCGTCGAAAATCAGCAGGATGCCGTGTTTGTCGCAGATGGCGCGCAGCTTCTGCAGATAGCCCTTCGGTGACGGAATGACGCCCGTCGATCCGGCCATGGGCTCGACAATGACAGCGGCGATGGTCGAGGCATCATGCAGCGCCACCAAGCCTTCCAGTGCATCGGCAAGGTGCCCGCCCCATTCCGGCTGATCGATGGAAAAGGCTTGCTCCGTGCGATTATAGGTCGCGGGCAGATGATCGCCCCCCGCCATCAGCGTACCGAACTGTTTGCGGTTATTCACGATACCACCGACGGCGATGCCACCGAAACCGACACCATGATAGCCGCGCTCGCGACCGATCAACCGGACGCGCGAGCCGCGGCCCTGCACGTTGTGAAATGCCAGTGCAATTTTAAGAGCGGTATCGACCGCTTCCGACCCGGAATTGCAAAAAAACACGTGGTCGAGATCGCCCGGCGCCAGTGCGGCGATACGCGAGGCCAGTTCGAACGCCTTTGGATGGCCGAACTGGAACGGCGGCGCGTAATCCATCTCCGCGGCCTGGGCCTGGATCGCGGCGACGATGGAATCGCGATTATGCCCGGCGTTTGTGCACCAAAGACCGGACGACCCATCGATCAGCCTGCGGCCATCCGGCGTGACGTAATGCATGTCCTTCGCGCTCGAAACCATGCGCGGACGCTGCTTGAAGGCCCGATTGGCCGTAAACGGCATCCAATAGGGTTCGAGATCGTTGGGAACGGCGGTCGAACGCGGGCTTGCAGCCATGGGTTAGGAGACTCCTGTTTCGCCGGCACCCTATCAAAGATCCGCCAGCGTCGAAAATTATCGAGATCGGTCCGATTAGAACCATATGCAACGAAATCGTCTGGCGCGCCGGCAAGAATTTGGGACTCGCCGGTATGTATATGCCACTCGCAACATACAACACATGATCGTTACAACAGGAGGGCGAGAATATGCTCCACTCTATACAATGAGGTATTGGTGCAGCATCTCGATCGGATAAACAGCCACAACTAATGTACGGTATGAGGCATACCCGCCATCTGAGGTAGTTATGATGACACCACTGCAGTCGTCTACGGCTGGGTCGGAGTCACTTTTAATTTTGAATTGAAGGTCGCTGGGAGATTTCGTTCTGACCGCCACCGCAAAAGAAAGCAACGCTTTTTCAGCGAACACCTTTTTGCAAGGGGCCGGTGCTGGCCGGAGAAACGATAACTTTCGCGCCGACGATATCATCTTCTCGCAAGGCGATCCGGCCGACGCGCTTTTCTATATTCGCGCGGGCAAGGTAAAACTCGCGATCACATCGGAGAGCGGCAAGGACGCCGTGCTGGGCATCATGGGTCCCGGCGATTTCTTCGGCTTCGGCTGTTTACGCCGTCATCCCACCCGAGACAAAACCAGTACGGCATTGGAAGACTGTACGGTGTTGCGAATCGAGAAAGCCGCCATGGCGCGTGAGCTGGCCGCCGACCCGGAATTTTCCCTGACCTTTATCGACTATCTGCTCGACCGCAATGCGCGCATCGAGGAAGACTTGGCGGCGCAATTGTTCAATTCGAGCGAAAAACGTCTTGCCCGCACCCTGCTGCTGCTGGCGAATTTCGGCAAGGACGGAGAGACCGATCCAATTATTTCGAAAATCAGCCAGGAGACCCTGGCCGAGATGGTGGGCACCACGCGCTCGCGCATCAGCTTTTTCATGAACAAGTTTCGCAAGCACGGCTTCATTGAATATGACGGCGGCGGACACAGCGTCGTGCGCGTCAACACCTCGCTTCTGAATATGGTGCTGCACGATGGGTCGATTGCCGACTGACGGCACGCCCTGAGTTCAGGCCAGCGCATGGGCGGGCGCCAAAGCGCGCAAATGACCGCCGCTTGCCCGGATATGAGGCGGCTGCTACCACGCAGCCATTGCAACCCTCACATCGTTAAAGCTCGCCAATGGCCGATCTCAAGCCTGAAAAAGGCAACAAACCCCACAAGCTCAAGGCCCGCCTGCCGCACGGTCTTGCCGACCGCGGCCCCGCCGACATCGCGGCGACGCGCGCGATGGTCGAGACCATCCGCGTGCAGTTCGAGCGCTACGGCTTCGAGCCCGTCGAGACCCCGGCCATTGAATACACCGACGCACTCGGCAAATTCCTGCCCGATCTCGACCGGCCGAACGAAGGCGTGTTCTCTTTCCAGGACGACGACGAGCAGTGGCTGTCGCTGCGCTATGACCTGACCGCGCCTCTGGCGCGCTACGTCGCGCTGAATTACCAGAACCTAGCCCTGCCCTATCGCAGCTATCGCAACGGCTATGTCTTCCGCAACGAGAAGCCGGGCCCGGGCCGCTTCCGCCAGTTCATGCAGTTCGATGCCGACACCGTCGGCAGTGCGAGCATGGCGGCGGATGCCGAGATGTGCATGCTCGCCGCCGATACGATGGAAGCGCTGGGCATTCCGCGCGGCGGTTATGTTGTGAAGGTGAATAACCGCAAGGTGCTCGATGGCGCGATGGACGACGCGCAGATCGCGCCCGAGAAGCGCCTGACGACCATGCGCGCCATCGACAAGCTCGACCGTCTCGGTATCGACGGCGTGCGCGCGCTGCTTGGTAAAGGCCGCAAGGATGAGAGTGGCGACTACACGAAGGGCGCCGATCTCAATGACAACCAGATCGAAGCGATTGTCGGCGCGATCACCGGTGGCGCAAATAACGAATCATCCAATGCGGGTGACATTGAGTTGGCCGAAATTGCCAAGCTGGTGAATACGGCCGGCTATGAAGATAGCATCAAGATCGACAAAACGGTCGTCCGCGGCCTCGAGTACTACACCGGCCCGGTCTATGAAGTTGAGTTGCTCGCAGAAGCCAAGGACGGCAAGGGCCGGCCCATCCGCTTTGGTTCGGTCGGTGGCGGCGGCCGCTATGACGGTCTCGTCTCACGCTTCCGCGGCGAGCCCGTGCCCGCCACCGGTTTCTCCATTGGCGTCTCTCGTTTGCAGGCGGCGCTGACCGCGCTCGGCAAGCTCGACAGCAAACCACCGGCCGGCCCCGTCGTCGTCACGATCTTCGACCGCGACCGCACCGCCGACTATCAGCGGATGGTGACGGCGCTGCGCAATGCGGGCATCCGCGCCGAGCTTTATCTCGGCAATCCCAAAAACAATGTCGGCCAACAGCTCAAATACGCCGACCGGCGCGGTTCGCCCTGCGCCATCATTCAGGGCTCCGACGAAAATGCCGCCAATACGATCCAGATCAAGGATCTGGTCCTCGGCGCCGGGCTTACCGACATCAAGGATCGCGACGAGTACCTCAAAAGACAGGCCGAGGCGCAACAGACCGTCGCGGAGACCGATCTTGTAAAGGCTGTGCAAACATTATTAGCGCGGCACCATCTCGGTTG
>CAIYTE010000152.1 GCA_903929045.1 uncultured Hyphomicrobiales bacterium | reverse complement strand
TCCAGGCCGATCTCGCCGACCCGGATGTCGAAAGTCACATCAAGGCGAACAAGCAATTCCCCAACGTGCGCGGCGTGCGCCACCAGTTGCATTGGGACAGCGCGCCGCTGCGGCAAAATGTCAGCCGCCCGGATCTGTGCAACACGCCGGAATTCCGCCGCGGCTTTGCGCTCCTGGAAAAATACGATCTGCATTTCGAATTGCAGATTTTCGCCGCGCAGTGGCCCTATGCCGTCGATCTGATCAAGGCGTTTCCGAACGTGCGCTTCCTGCTCGTGCATTCCGGCATGCTGACCGACCGCACGCCGCAGGCCATCGACCAGTGGCGGCATGCGCTGACGCAGATCGCGGCGTTCCCGAACGTGCACACCAAGATTTCCGGCCTCAACATGTTCCTGCCGGATTGGACGGTGAAGCACATGCGCCAGTCGATCTGTGACTCGATCCAGATTTTCGGCATCGAGCGCACGATCTACGGCAGCAACTTCCCGCTGGAGAAGCTGCATTCGAGCTACGCCAATCTGATCGAGGCCTATCGCACGGTGCTCGCCGAATATCCGGAAGCCGACCAGAAGCGCGTGTTCCACGACAACGCCGTCGCGTTCCACCGCCTGTAAAAAACAAACGAGGAAACAGCCATGACCACGCGCCGCACGTTCCTGAGCCTCACGGCCGCCACGCTCGCCACGCCTGCTCTGTCGAAGCTCGCTTTCGCGCAGGCCTGGCCGGCGTCGCGGCCGATCCGCGTCATCGTGCCGTTCACGGCGGGCAGTTCGCTCGACGTCATCGCGCGCATCGTCTCGGGCCAGGTATCGACCGAACTCAACCAGACCATCGTGGTCGAAAACCGCGGCGGCGCGGCCGGCTCCATCGGCGCGGCGATTGTCGCCAAAGCCGATCCGGACGGCTACACGATCCTGGCGCACGCCTCGGCGCACACTTTGGCGCCCGCCATCTACGCCAAGCTGCCTTATGATGCGTCGGCCGATTTCGCCGGCATCATTTCCTTCGGCACCGTGCCGAACGTGCTGGTCGTCAATCCATCGAAGGGCTTCAAGACCATTCAGGAGTTCGTCGCCGCGGCCAAGGCGTCCGGCGAGTTCACCTATGCCTCGGCCGGCATCGGCAGCACCACGCACTGGGCCGCCGAACGGTTGCGCGCCAGCGCCGGCTTCAAGGGCGTGCATATCCCCTACAAGGGCGGTCTCGATGCGTTGACGGAAGTGTTCGCCGGCCGCGTCGACTTCGCCTGCATGGGCCTTTCGTCGGCGCTGTCCTTCATCCAGAACAAGCAGCTTTCCGCGCTGGCCGTGAGCACACCGACCCGCTCCAAGGCGCTGCCCGACGTGCCGACGACGCTCGAAGCCGGCTACAAGGACTCGGATTACAACTACTGGAACGGCTATCTGGCGCCGGCGCAGACGCCGCGCCCCATCGTCGAAAAATTGTACGACGTCACCAAAAAGGTGCTGGCGCAGCCTGACGTGATGGAAAAGTTCGTGCCGCAGGGCATCGAGCCGATGCCGGTGACGCCGGCGAGCTTCGACGCCATCATCAAGAAAGAGATCGCCGACAACAAGGCGCTGGTGCAGGCGATCGGTTTGACACCGACCTGACAGCCACCGGCTTAAGCCGCCGCAACTGCCGCGTTGCGGCGGATGACCAGGCAGGTGATGTCGTCGGCCTGCAACGTGCCGGCGGAAAAGTTTTCAACGCCGCCGATCACCGCCAGCATCAAATCGTGCGGCGAACGCGCCGCTGAATTCTGCGTGATCTGCAGCAGGCGCTGGACCCTAAACAGATCGCCCTTGTGATCGAAGGCCTCCGTGATGCCGTCGGTGTAGAGGAACAGCATCTCGCCTTCCGCCAGGGTAAAGCTCAGTTCGGCGAAGGCGCGGTGCTCCATGACGCCCAACGGTGGATTACCGGAGCGCCGCAGCAACTCGGCACTACCGTCGGCGCGGGTGATGATCGGCTCGCAGTGACCGGCATTGACCAGGGTCACGCGCCCCGACGCCTCATGCAGCTCGGCATAGACCGCGGTCACGAACATCTCGATGGGATTTTCGCGATAGAGCGAGTCGTTGACATGCTGGATGCAGTCGGACGGCCGCAGGCCGGTCAGCGCGACGCCGCGCAGCATCGTGCGCGTCACCGCCATGAAGAACGCCGCCGCCACGCCTTTGCCCGACACGTCGGCAACCACGAGGCCGAGCCGGCTGCTGTCGATCGGGAAGACATCGTAGAAATCGCCGCTGACTTCCAGCGCCGGCTTCATCGAGGCAGCGATCCCGGTCGTGGCGTAGCCCGAAAAATCGGTCGGCAGGATCGACGCCTGCAGGATTTGCGCGGTCTTCAGATCGTCGTCGATGCGCGCCTGCTTGACCTGCAATTCCTCGTTCTTCTGCGCGATCTCAGCGGTGCGGGTGGCGACGCGGCGCTCCAGCACGCGATTGTGGCGCTCCAGCGCGGTCTCGGCCTGCTTCTGCTGCGCGCGCACCGCGACGGTCAGCAGGCCGGTGAAGGTGATCACCGCCATGAAGCCTTCGAGCAACAAAACGGATTCATTGTCGCTCTTGCCGACAAAGGAGCCTACGCCCCGCGTTGTCGCCAGCACGACGACCACGGTGATCGCGGCCGCCGCCAGCGTCACGCCGCGCGGGCCGGAGCGAAAGCCGGCCCACAGCAGCAGCGGCAGGAAAAAATAATCGACCGGATAATGGCTCCAGATTTCAAACGCGGCGATGGCCGGCACCAGAACCAGCACCAGCACCGATGTCGTCATGGTTTTCCGGTCGGGCCACGGATCGCGGTACCAGGCCAGCACCAGTGCGCCGAACACCGCGATGCCCGCGGCGTCGGCGAGGAAGAAGGTGATGAAGGTGATCTGCACCTCGTGGTCCGGCACGAAGCCGTTGGCCCACAGCGAAAACGTGCCGATGGCGCCGCAGACGAAGGCCGCCGCTAGCGACGAGCCGAGCAGAAAGATCACGACATCGCGCGAGCGGTCGAACGGATGCCAGGCGCGGGCAAGATAACGCAAGGTCGCCAGTGCGATCAGCGCTTCACAGATCGACCCAATGCCGGTGCCGGTATTGGTCAAGATGTAATTGGCGACCGTGGTGTGAGGATCCTGCAGCAGCGGAAAGCCGTTGAGGAATTGACCGAGAAACACCGCCGGCAGGATGCGTGCGCCGAACACGAAGGTCGCGGCAACGGCAATACCGGACGGCGGATAGATCGGGCTGATCTTGGCCGGCCCGATGCCGAACAGCACTACGACGAGGCCGGCAATGCTGTAGGCCGTCAGCACGATGAGATTGAGCCATATCCACACCGGCAGGCTGCGCGGCCGGCTTTCGGCCGGTGTCAGCGAGCGGCGGATGAGCGTGCGGTAATCGGTCGTCATGACGGCGCCCGCATCGATGGTGATCTATATCGCGTCAGCCCGGCAACGCCGCGACCGCCGCCTCGACACTATCGTAAATCTTGAAGAGCTCCAGCAACCCGCTGATCTCGAAAATCTCGCTGACTTCGTCGGACATGCCGGCCAGCGCGATGGTCTGGTTCTTCGCCCGCGCCTGCTTCGCCAGAATGATGAAGGACCGCAAACCCGCGCTCGAGACGTAATTCATGGCGCTGAGATCGACGATAATGCCGCCGTCACGCGAGGCGACGTCGAGCACCTTCTGCTCCAGGACCTTGGCCACCGAACTATCGACGCGGCCTGCGATTTTCAGCGTGGTTGCCGAACCCGACCGGCCTTCTGTGACTTCCATGGGTAATCCCAAAACTCAAAATGTATTTTGACGCTATGAGCAGACCCCAGCCGGGGCTCTAGAGATACCCTTCCGCGCCACAAAAGAAAATGGGATGATCGTCGCAGGGTTGAGGGCGTCACGTGGAAATCATTAAAAAATTGCTCGGCCTCCTGCGTGGGCCGGTGGAAACGACGGCGGGCCGACGGCGCGGCGCGGTCAAACCGAGCGAAATCACCTACGGCATCGACGACAAGCCGCCGGCCTATGTCGTCTGGATCGCGGCCGTGCAGCACGTGCTGCTGGCCAGCGTCACCACGATTTTCCCGCTGCTGGTGCTGGAAGCGGCGCACGCCTCGCACCAGACGGTGCTGGAGGTGATGTCCGGCTCCCTGCTCGCGCTCGGCTTCGGCACCATCCTTTTGTGCCTTAAGTCGCAGGATATCGGCTCAAGCTCGCTGATGCCCGCGGCATTTTCCGGCGTTTATTTCACGGTTAGCATCGTCGCCGCGCGGCAAGGTGGCCTGACACTGGTCGCCGGCATGACGATCTTCGCGGGCGCCGTGCAGCTTCTGATCGGCCACAGCGTGCAGCGGCTGCGCCCCTATCTGCCGACCGAAATAGCCGGCTTCGCCATGTTGATGAGCGGCCTGACGCTGGGCGTCATCGGCTTCAACCTCATCACCGGCGTCTCCGCCGCCGGCGACACGATGCATTCCGACATGGGCGTGCCGGCCTTGCTCGGGGTGGCCTGCCTGCTGGTCATGATTTCGCTCTATGTCTGGGGCGTGGCCCGGCTACGGCTCTACGTCATCCTCATCGTGCTGGGCGGCGGCTATGCCGCGGGCGCGGCGCTGGGCCTGGTGCCGTTCAACGAAATCAAATCGGCCTCGCTGTTCATCGAACCGCCGGTGCCGAAGCCGGGCTGGCCGACCTTCGCCGTCAATCTCATACTGCCTTTCGCCATCGCCGCCATCGCGACATCGCTGCGCGCCATCGGCGACTTCACCAGCATGCAGAAGATCAACGACAGCCGTTGGCAGCGCGCCGACATGAGCTCGATCCGTAAGGGCCTGATGGCCAACGGCATCGGCATGATGGTCGGCGGCATCATGGGCAGCGTCGGCTTGAGTACATCGTCGTCCTCGGTCGGCCTGTCGGTGACGACCGGCGTGACGTCGCGCTCGGTCGGCTTTGCCACCGGCGTCGTCTTCATCATTCTCGCCTTCCTGCCGGCGATCCATGAATTGATCATCCTGGCGCCCCGCCCCGTGTTCGGCGCGGCGCTCGTGTTCACCTCGTGCTTCATCATCGTCAACGGCATGCAGGCCATGGTCAGCCGCCTGATGGACGCGCGCCGCACTTTGGTCATCAGCGTCGGCCTGCTGCTGTCGTTCAGCCGCTTCCTGTTTCCGGCCTTCTATCAATCGGCGCCGGACTGGCTGCAGCCGGCCGTCGCCTCGCCGCTCGTCGTCGGCCTGATCGGCGCTTTGTTGCTCAACCTCGCTTTCCGCATCGGCATCACCAAGTCGGTGACCATTGTCGTTGCCCCCGGCGCCGACGCGCTGACCAAGCTCGAAAAATTCGCCGAGCATCAGGGTGGCATCTGGGGCGCGCGGCGCGATGTCATCGAACGCGCCATCCGTGCCATGATCGAGACCTCCGAATGCCTCGACCTTCTCATCGAGCCCGGCAAAACCGCCAAGGTCACCATGACCTTCGACGAATTCTGGCTCGACGTTCTTGTCGAATACGAAGGCAAGCCGCTGATCACAAGTGCCGCGGCGCCGACCTACGAAGAGCTGTTGGCCGACGAAAGCCAGCTCACGCGTCTCGGCGTGATCATGATAAGACGTCAGGCCACCAAGCTTTCAACCGAGTCCGATGGCGCGCTGCAGCGCATCCATCTCGGCTTCGAACATTGAGCGCGTATGGAACGTGACAGCCTGACGCTCGCGATACCCAACACGCTCGGCGACATTCCGCGCGCCAACAAGCAGATTTCGGCTTTCTGCACCGCGCGCAACGTCCCGCCCAAGCTGCTGAACCGCTTCTGCCTGTCGCTGGATGAGGTTCTCACCAACATCATCACGCATGGCGTCGGCGACGACGGCCGGCGCGCCATCGCCGTGCAGATCGATATCGGCGGCGGCTATCTGAGCGCGGTTGTAAGCGACGACGGCACGCCGTTCGATCCTCTGTCGCTGCCGGCGCCGGACATCCACGCTCCGCTCGAAGAGCGCAAGATCGGTGGCCTCGGCATCCACCTGCTGCGGCAGCTGATGGACAAAGTGGCGTACCGCCGCGCCGGCGACCGCAACGAACTCAGTTTCGGCATCAAGATCTCTGGCTAGCCGGCGGCGAAGCGGCCGGCGTTCATCTCTTCGAGATCGAGCTCGGCCTCGATCTGATGCAGCACGGTGTCATCCAGTTCGCCGGAACGATGCAGCCGCAGCAGTTCGGCGCGGCCCGCACTGTTGGCGGCCAAAATGGTCGAAAAATGCTCGACGCGATGCGGACGCAGCGTGTCGCTCTCCTCGCTGAAGCGCGTGGTGGCGCGGACGCGGTAGGTGTACTGCTCCACCAGCCGCGGGTGCCGGTGCGTACCGTCTTCCAGCAGCGAGGCTTTCTCGACGGCGCGCAGTTGCGCCTCGGCAACCTTCGCCCGCGCCTGATGTTCGGTCAGCTTCGCCGTCGACGCCATGTCGAAACTCGCATTGGCCATCAGTTTGGCGAGCGGGGCCAGGGTCGTGCCCTGGATCAGCACGGTGACGAGAATGACGGCAAAAGTCACGGCAAGGATAAAGTCGCGGCCGGGAAAGCCTTCCGGCAATGACAAGGCCGCCGCCAGACTGACCACGCCGCGCAGGCCCGCCCAGCTCATGATGAACGGCACGGCCAGCGACGGATACGGATCGCGGCCGCGCAGCGACGACGACATCAGCCGCGGCAGATAGGTCGTCGGAAAGATCCAGGCGAAACGCGCCGCAATGACCGCGCCGACAATCGCCGCCGTTGCCGGCAACAAGGTCGCGACGGCGGCCCAATTGCCGCCGAGCCGCGCCAGCACGCCGCGCAGCGACAGGCCTATCAACATGAACACCAGCGATTCCATGATGAACACGATGACGCCCCACACCGCGGCCGAGCGTGTACGCGAGTCGGCGGTGAGCACGTCGTGCTGCTTCCAGCCGAGGATCAAGCCGCAGGCCACCGTCGACAGCACGCCGGACACGCCGAGCTTGTCGGCGGCGATGTAGGAGATCCAGGCGGTGAGAAAGCTGGAGATGATCATGAGGTCGGAATCGCGCATGCGGCGCAGGATGAAAATCGAGGCCGCGCCGAAGGCGATGCCCACCGCGATGCCGCCGATCGCCAGCCAGCCGAACTGCAATGTCGCCTCTCCGGCGCTGAACATACCCGTCAGCGCCGCGGCAATGGCGAAGCGCAACAACACCAGACCGGACGCGTCATTGACCAGGCTCTCGCCTTCCAGCAGCAAGATGACGCGCGGCGGCAGCGGCAGGCTTTTCAGCACCGCCTTGGCCGCGACCGAATCCGGCGGCGACACAATGGCCCCGAGCGCGAAACAGGCGGCCCACGGCAGGCCCGGCTGCACCCAATGCGCGACGACGCCGACCACAGCCGTCGTGAACACAACGGCGCCGACCGCAAGCTGGAGAATGATGCGCAAATCGGCGCGGAAGTCCCGCCATGCGGTGAAATAGGCGCTGGCCATCAGCAGCGGCGGAAGGAACAGCACCAGCACCAGATCCGGATCGAGTTCGAGGTCCGGCGCGCCCGGGATCAGCGCGATGGCGATGCCGCCGAGGATCAGCGCCGCCGCGCGCGGCAGGCGCAGTTTACGCGCCGCCAGTTCGAGAACGACGACGGCCGCCATCAACAGCAGCAGGACTTCAAAGCGCGAGACAATGGACATGGCGGCGACGTAATCCTACCCGTGAACGAGCAGGCATACATCATCCGCTCGTCCCCGCGAAAGCAGAGACCCAGGGCGGCCGGTATATTTCGCTCGATGAACTGGATTTCCGCTCACGCGGGAATGAGCGGAGTTTGCGCTAGTTCGGCACGAAGCTCTTGATCGCCTCGAGAAACTGCTTGGGCTGCTCGAGCGGCGGGCAATGCCCGCAACCGGCCATCTCGATATAGCGCGCCCCCTCGATCTTCTCGGCGACGATCTTGTTGAGCGGCGGTGGCGTGGCCTGATCGAACTCGCCGCAGACGACGAGGGTTGGCATCTTCAACCGGGCGAGGTGCGGCTCGAGATCGGCCTCCTGCAATATCTGGCAGGCGTGCTGGAAGGCCTTGGGATCGATGCCCATGAGCACGCGCTTGCGCTCCTCGATCAGCTCGGGGTGCGCGGCCAGATAGGCCGGCGAGAACACGCGCTTGGCGGCAATTTCGGCAATGGCGCCGAGGCCGCCTTCGGCGACTTTGGACGCCATGATCTCGAATTGCGTGCGGCCTTCGGGCGGGAACGCCGCCGCGGCGTCGCTCACCACCAGCTTAGAAATGCGCTCTGGGTGCGCCAGCGCGAAGGCGAGCGCCACGGTGCCGCCGAAGCCGTTTCCGAGCAGGATCGCGTCCTCGGCGATGCCGAATTCCTCGAAGCCGTCCTCGATGCAGGCGATGTAAGAATCCATCAGCGCCAGCACGCAGGGCTGCGAACCGTGGAAACCCGGCAGGTTGAACAGGGTCACGCGGTACTTTGCCGCAAGCTGCTCCAGCACCGGATCGAAGGCATGACGGTCCGCCAGCAGCGAATGCAGCAGCACCAGATCGGGACCCTTGCCGGTACGCACCGCGGTTAAAACGCCGTGGCCGGCGGTCAATTGTTCAAATTGCATGAGAACCTCCGATACACGCCGATATCAACGATACAGCGCGTCGCTCGTTCCACATCGTCATGGCCGGACTTGTCCCGGCCATCCCGGCAAGGGATGCACTTCGCCATCCCCGAGCGAGATCACCGGGACAAGCCCGGTGATGACGATATTCAAATTGAACAGGAACAGTACATGACCGCCGATTTCAAAGACTACATCGTCAAGGACATCTCGCTTGCCGCCTTCGGCCGCAAAGAGCTCTCACTGGCTGAATCCGAAATGCCAGGCCTGATGGCCACCCGTGAGGAATACGGCACCAAGGCTCCGCTGAAGGGCGCCCGCATTGCCGGCTCGCTGCACATGACCATTCAGACCGGCGTGCTGATCGAAACGCTGGCGGCGCTCGGCGCCGACATCCGCTGGGTCTCCTGCAACATCTATTCGACGCAGGACCATGCCGCGGCGGCGATCGCCGCGGCCGGCATTCCGGTCTTCGCTGTGAAGGGCGAGACACTGGCGGAATATTGGGACTATACCGCCAAGCTGTTCGACTGGCATGGCGGCGGCCATCCCAACATGATCCTTGATGACGGTGGCGATGCCACCATGTACGTCCATCTTGGGCTCAAGGCTGAGAAGGGCGACACCGCGTTTCTCGACAAGCCGGGTTCGGAAGAAGAGGAAGTGTTCTTCGCGCTGCTGAAGAAGCAG
>CAIYTE010000151.1 GCA_903929045.1 uncultured Hyphomicrobiales bacterium | reverse complement strand
TCGAAGGCTTCCTTGGCGGCATTGGCGATCACCAAAGCCTGCGGATCGGCCAGGCCGATGTCCTCGATGGCCATGCGCACGACGCGGCGCGCGATGTAGAGCGGCGGCTCGCCGGCATCGAGCATGCGGCAAAGATAATACAGCGCCGCATCGGGATCGGAGCCGCGCACCGACTTGTGCAGCGCGCTGATGAGATTGTAATGGCCGTCCTGCGCCTTGTCGTAGATCGGCGCGCGGCGCTGCACGATCTCCTGCAGCTTCGCCGGATCGAACACCTCGCCCTTGCGCGCGGCGCGCCATACTTCCTCGGCGAGCGTCAGCGCGGCGCGGCCATCGCCGTCGGCCATGCGCTCGAACATCGTGCGGGCTTCTTCATCCAGCGGCAGCGATTTTTCTTCGATCTCTTCGGCGCGCTTGAGCAGCTTCTCGATGGCTTGCGCATCGAGCGATTTGAAGACGAGAACCCGCGCGCGCGACAAAAGCGCGGCGTTGAGTTCGAAGGACGGATTTTCGGTCGTAGCCCCAACAAGCACGATGGTGCCGTCTTCCATCACCGGCAGGAAACTGTCCTGCTGCGCGCGGTTGAAACGATGCACCTCGTCGACGAACAGCAACGTGCCCTTGCCGGCTTCGCGCCGGTCGCGCGCGGCATCGAACACTTTCTTGAGATCGGCGACGCCGGAAAACACCGCTGAAATCTGCTCGAAATGCAGTTCGGTCGCGTCGGCCAGCAATCGCGCCACAGTCGTCTTGCCGGTGCCGGGCGGCCCCCAGAACACCAGTGAGCCGAGCGAGCGCGTCTCCAGCATGCGCGTCAGCACGCCGTCAGGACCGAGCAGATGGTCCTGCCCGACGACCTCGTTCAGGTGTTGCGGCCGCAGCTTGTCGGCGAGCGGACGCGGCGCGTCCTTGTCGAGCCCCGCGGCGGCAAACAAGGTTGGGCCGCTCGCTTTAGCGTGCGGAGTCATCAAATCTCTCCGTCGTCATGCCCGGCCTTGTGCCGGGCATCCACGTCTTTCTTTATTGAAGCAACGCGAGGCGTGGATGGCCGGGACAAGCCCGGCCCTGACAGAAAAATGGTGACGGACGGCATCATCCGTTGAAGACCGCGGAAATCTTCTGACCCCCGCGGATGAGGTTGATGCGCCAGCCGGCGCTCGGCGTCTTGGTGATGCGGTCGAGATCGCCGGTGCGCGCGATCTTCGCGCCATTGACCTCGTCGATCACGTCGCCGCGCTGGAAGCCGAGATTGCTGGCGTAGGAGCCGTTGTCGACGTCGAGAATGACGACGCCGCTGTCGGCATTCTGCACCTGAAGTTCGTCGGCGAGCGCCGGCGACAGGTTCGCCACTTTGGCGCCGGAGAACGGCGAGCGCGACCGGATGGTGATTTCCTCGCGCGGCGTCTCCGGCGCGGTCTGCAAGGCAATCGAGATCGCGATCTCTTTGCCGCCGCGCAGCGTTCCGAGCTTGGACGTGCCGCCGAGCGGGCGTGTGGCGAAGCGATAGTCGAACGCATTGGTGTCATCGACCGGCTGGCCGTCGACCGAGATGATCACGTCGCCCGGCTTCAATCCCGCCTTCGCCGCCGGACCGTTGGCGACGATGCTCGAGATCAAAGCCCCGGCCGGACGCTTGAGGCTCATGCTGTCGGCAATCTCCGGCGTCACGGCCTGCAGCTTGGCGCCGAGCCACGGCCGCTTCACTGCGCTGCCGCCGCTCTTCGCCGACGTCAGCACGACCTGAACCATGTTGGCGGGGATGGCGAAGCCGACGCCTTGCGACCCGCCCGAGCGCGAGAAGATCGCCGTGTTGACGCCGACAAGCTTGCCGGTGAGATCGACCAGCGCGCCGCCGGAATTGCCGGGATTGATGGCCGCGTCTGTCTGGATGAAGAATTGGTAGTCGGAAACGCCGACCTGGGTGCGCGCCAGCGCCGAGACAATGCCGTGCGTCACGGTCTGGCCGACGCCGAACGGATTGCCGATGGCGAGCACGATGTCGCCGACTTCAAGCGCGTCGGAATTGGCGAAGTCGAGGAAGGGAAAAGTCTCGCGCGTGTCCTTGAGGCGCAGAATGGCGAGATCGGTGCGCGGATCCTTCAACACCACGCTGGCTTCGAACTCGCGCTTGTCGGCCAGCGAAACCTTGATGTCGTCGGCGCCCTCGATGACGTGCACGTTGGTGACGATCAGGCCGGAGGCGTCGGCGATGACGCCGGAGCCGAGCGAGCGCTGCACCTGGTTCGGTCCGCCGGGACCGCCCGGGGCGCCGAAGAAGCGGCGGAAGATCGGGTCGTCGAACAGCGGATTGCGAACCTGCTGCACGGTCTTGGCGGCGTAGACGTTGACGACCGCCGGCGCGACCCGCTGCACCACCGGTGCGTAAGACAGGCGCAACTCCGTGGGATTGGGAACGCGGCGTTCCTGGGCATGCGCCGCCGACATCACGGCGGCGGCGGTCAGAACGGAGGCAAAAAGCGGCTTCAGGCGCATGGCGTCGATTCCCGGCGAACCACCGAGATATAGGCCCAGGACGGGGCTAATTGAAGGCCAATACCGTCGCCCTGAGGTGGCCGGCGAAGCCGGCCCTCGAAGGGTGACGGCCCGCATCTTTCGAGGCTCGGCGCTATCGCGCCTCGCACCTCAGGATGACGGGCACCCTCATTCCTTGGCCGGCACGGTCCGCAGATAGGTGATCACGGCGCTGAGGTCGGCGTCGGTCATCTTGGCGTAATGCGGGAAGCCCATCGGCGGCTTGAGCGGGGTGCCGTCCTTGCGCTTGCCCTGCGTGATAGCCGTCTTGATCTCGGCATCGGTCCAGTCGCCCAGGCCCGCGGTCTTGCTCGACGTGATGTTACGCGAGATCGACTTGCCCCACGGGCCGGGGAATTCAGCGCCGCCCTTGCCGAGGCTGCCGGCGAAGTCCCTGCCCCTGGTGCCGAACGGCGTGTGGCATTCCATGCAGTGGCCGATGGTGGCGAGATAAAAACCCTTCTTCACCGGGTCGCTCATCATCGCTTCGGTGTAGGGCTTCTCGCTGCCGGGGTAAGCGCGATGGACCTGCGGCATCTTGTAGATCGGCGCCGGCACCGCGTTGGCGATCGGCTTGAGCGTGCGCAGATAAGCGACAATCGCGTTCATGTCGTTTTCGCTGATGACCCCGTAGAAATCGGTCGGCATCACCGTCGCGAGCTGGACGCCGTTCGGCCGCGTGCCGGTGCGCAGCGCCTTCTTGATGTCGGCATCGGTCCAGTTGCCAAGGCCGGTTTCCTTGTCCGAGGTGATGTTCGGCGCGGTCACCTTGAAGGGCGGTTCGTCCCAGCTCAGGCCGCCTGAAAATTCTTTGCCGGCAATGGCTGCGGGCGGCCCCTTCGGCGTGTGGCAATTGCCGCAGGTCATGATGGTGTTGACCAGATAATCGCCGCGCTTGACCAGATCGGACTGCGCGTTCGCCGCGCCCATCATCGTCACGGCAAGCGTAAGCGCCGTCAAAATTATACGGATCATCGGAATCCCCCTCGCCCCGAAAGCGTAGTCTAGAACCGTTACAATAGCGTGGCAGAACGCCGTGGAACACGGGGGGGAAGCTGATTTTGCGCTGAAATTTTGTTTAGCGCGCGCCCGCGGATTCGAGGATGCGGGACATGGCGTCCAAACCGCGGCGGCGGGCGTGGGCCAGAGGCGTGAAGCCGTCACGGTCGGCCAGGTTCACATTCACCTTGGCCGCCACCAGATCGCGCACGATCTCGGTGTGTATCTTGCCGCCATCGCCGAGGATCACGGCCTCGAGCAGCGCGGTCCAGCCAGCTTGTTGACGTGGTCCTTGTCGATCCTGGTCGCCAGCAGGATACGCACCGTTTCCGGATGGCCATGATGCGCCGCCGGGATCAGCGCCGTGCCGCCGTAACGGTTGGTCGATGCGAGATCGGCGCCGGCGGCGAGCGTCATCTTGAGGATCTCGTTACGTCCCTCCGCCCCGGCGTACAGATACGCGCTGTCCTCAATGGCGTCCTTGGCGTTGACGTCGGCACCGGCGACGATCAGCACGCGCGCGGCTTCGACGCGATTGGCATGCGTGGCGACGAGCAGCGCAGTGCGCCCTGCACTGTCGCGGGTGTTGATCGCCGCGCCGTCGGTGAGCGCTTTCCGCACGGCCGCCGCATCACCGCGTTCGGCAGCGGCGATGAGAGCGCGGTCTTCAGCCGGACCCGCTTGCGCCGTGGCTATGGCGCAAAGAAAAAGGGCGATGCCAAGCACCGCCCTTTTCAAAATTTGCGAGGATCGCACCGGCCTTACGCCGCGACGGTCTCGGCGTCTTGCGTCTTGGCCTGCACCGGACCCGAGTCGAGGCCCTTGGCATCGACGTCGCGATCGACGAACTCGATCACGGCGACGGCGGCGTTGTCGCCCTGACGGAAGCCCGCCTTCATGATGCGGGTGTAACCGCCCTGACGGTCCTTGTAGCGCGGCGCGATCACGTCGAAGAGCTTCTTGACCATCTTGAGGTCGCGCAGTTCGGAGATCGCCTGGCGGCGGGCCGAAAGGTCGCCCTTCTTGCCGATGGTCACCAGCTTCTCGACGATCGGGCGAAGCTCCTTGGCCTTCGGCAGAGTCGTGATGATCTGCTCGTGCTTGATCAAAGAGGCGCACATATTCGCAAACATCGCCATGCGATGCGAGGAATGCCGACCCAATTTCCTGTAAACTTTACCGTGACGCATCGCGTAACTCCCTGCCTCTATCCTGTATGTGCCGGGAGAATTCCCAAGCACGCCGCGGAAGGCGGCTTCGCTGTTGACGTTCTAGTAGTGGTCTTCGAAGCGCTTGGCGAGCTCTTCGATGTTTTCCGGCGGCCAGCCCGGCACTTCCATGCCGAGGTGGAGGCCCATCTGCGACAGCACTTCCTTGATCTCGTTGAGCGACTTGCGGCCGAAGTTCGGCGTGCGCAGCATCTCGGCTTCGGTCTTCTGAACGAGATCGCCGATGTAGACGATGTTGTCGTTCTTGAGACAGTTGGCCGAACGCACCGACAGCTCGAGTTCGTCGACCTTCTTGAGGAACGCCGGGTTGAAGGCGAGATCCGGGATGGTCTCCTGGGCCTGCTCCTTGCGGGGCTCTTCGAAGTTCACGAACACGTTGAGCTGGTCCTGGAGAATGCGCGCGGCATAAGCCAGCGCATCGTCCGGCGACAGCGCGCCGTTGGTCTCGATGTTCATCGTCAGCTTGTCGTAATCGAGGATCTGCCCTTCGCGGGTGTTCTCGACCTTGTACGAAACCTTGCGCACCGGCGAGTACAGCGAGTCGACCGGGATCAGGCCGATCGGCGCGTCTTCCGGACGATTACGCTCAGCCGGGACGTAGCCCTTGCCGGTGTTGACGGTAAATTCCATGCGGATCTCGGCGCCCTCGTCGAGGGTGCACAGCACGAGATCGGGATTGAGCACGACGACGTCGCCGACGGTCTGAATGTCGCCCGCGGTCACGGTGCCCGGACCCTGCTTCTTCACCACCATGCGCTTCGGGCCTTCGCCCTGCATCTTGATGGCGATGTCCTTGATGTTGAGGACCATGTCTGTGACGTCCTCGCGCACGCCGGCGATCGAGGAGAACTCATGCAGCACGCCGTCGATGTGCACCGACTGCACCGCCGCGCCCTGCAGCGACGACAAGAGAATGCGGCGCAAAGCGTTGCCAAGCGTCACGCCAAAACCGCGCTCGAGCGGCTCGGCGATGACCGTGGCGAGACGCGCCGGATCAGACCCGGCGGTCACCTGGAGCTTGTTCGGCCTGATCAGTTCCTGCCAATTTTTCTGGATCACGTCTTCACCTATTGAGCGGCGCGGAGCATCGTCGCGCACCGGGGAAAGTTAGCAGTGGCGGACAAAAAATCCGCCGGACGAATTACTTACACGCGACGACGTTTACGCGGCCGGCATCCGTTATGCGGGATCGTGGTCACGTCGCGGATGGACGTGATGGTGAAGCCCTGCGCCTGCAATGCGCGCAGCGCCGATTCACGGCCCGAGCCGGGACCGGAGACTTCAACTTCCAGCGTGCGCATGCCGTGTTCCTGCGCCTTCTTGGCGGCGTCTTCGGCGGCGACCTGCGCGGCATAGGGCGTCGACTTGCGCGAACCCTTGAAGCCCATGGTGCCCGACGACGACCAGGCAATCGTATTGCCCTGCGCGTCGGTGATCGTGATCATCGTGTTGTTGAACGACGCGTTCACATGGGCAACGCCCGACGCGATGTTCTTGCGTTCGCGGCGGCGAACGCGGGTGGCTTCCTTGCCCATTATCTCAATCCCTGTTGCAGCCCGGGCGCCGTTATGCGGCGCGGGCTAATTCTAAAATTAGGCCGTCTTCTTCTTGCCGGCGATCGTCTTGGCCGGACCCTTGCGGGTACGAGCATTCGTGTGCGTGCGCTGACCACGGACCGGCAGACCCTTGCGGTGACGCAGGCCGCGGTAGCAGCCGAGGTCCATCAGGCGCTTGATGTTGAGCGACACTTCGCGGCGCAGATCGCCTTCGACGAGGAAGTCGCGGTCGATCATTTCGCGGATCTGCAGCACCTCAGCGTCCGTGAGCTGCGACACCCGCCGTTCCATCGGCAGGTTGAGCTTGGTCATGATCTCCTTGGCGGTCTTCTCGCCGACGCCATGGATATACTGGAGCGCGATCACAGCGCGCTTATTGGTCGGCAGGTTCACACCGGCGATACGGGCCACGGGTAGTCTCTCCTGTTATAGGCCCGCGCCTTTCGGCCGGCCGGCGCTTCAGCGCCAAATTTTTCAGTCAGATGAAGGGGTTAGCGCAAAGCGTAACACGACACCTGTCCCCGATTCTCGGGTGACCGGCATCGCGCCAAACTTCTGGATAGACAGTCTATTAGGGGATTCAGCGAGCACTCGTCAACCTCCGCTTTACGCCGGTTTTGCGCTTTCCGGACTTGTTTTTGGCACCCTTGGCCTTGCGGAGCGGCTTGCGGGCAGTTTTAGCTTTTTTCGCAGTTTTCTTGGCTTTTTTGGCCGATTTCTTCGCAGATTTGGCCTTTTTCGCCTTGGTCGCCTTGCGGGTCGCAGGCTTCGCCGCAGTCTTGGCCTTCGGCTTTGTTTTGGCTTTGGCAGCGGCTTTCCGGACAGCCTTCCTGGAGCCGAGAATCGCCCCCAGAGCAGCCGTCACGTCGTCGACCGGCGCCATGCCGTCCACGGCCTTCAGCATGCCCTTGTCGGCGTAATAATCGGCCAGCGGGGCGGTCTGGGTGCGGTATGCCGCCAGACGTCCCTTGAGGATTTCCGGATTGTCGTCGGTGCGCACCTTCTCGCCCCGCGCGGTCATTTCCGCGACACGGTTTTCGATGCGCTTGACCAGAATGCCTTCGTCGACCTTGAGCTCGATGACGGCATCGAGCTTCATGTTGCGCGCAGCGAGCAGTCTATCGAGCGCCTCGGCCTGCGGCACAGTGCGCGGAAAGCCGTCGAGCACGAAACCGTTCTTGGCATCCGGCTGACCGATACGGTCGGCGATGATCGCGACCACGACTTCATCGGGCACGAGTTGCCCGGCTTCCATGATGCTCTTGGCGCGCAAACCGACTTCAGTGCCCGCCGCAACAGCCGCCCGCAACATATCGCCCGTCGACAACTGAACGATCTTGAATTTGTCGACGAGACGTAGTGCCTGCGTGCCCTTCCCCGCCCCCGGAGGTCCGAGCAGTATCAGTCTCATTTTTGCCGCCCCCGCAGCTTCGAACGCTTGATCAAACCTTCATATTGATGCGCGAGCAGATAGCCCTGCACCTGCGCCACCGTATCCATGGTCACGCTGACCACGATCAGCAGCGACGTGCCGCCGAAATAGAACGGCACCGCCGCATACGAGATCAGGATTTCCGGAATCAAACAGACGATGGAGAGATACAGCGCGCCGATGACCGTGATGCGCGACAGCACATAGTCGATGTATTCCGCCGTGCGCTCGCCGGGGCGAATGCCCGGAATGAAGCCGCCATGCTTCTTGAGGTTATCCGCGGTCTCGCTCGGGTTGAAAACGATCGCCGTATAGAAGAACGCGAAGAACACGATGAGCGCGATGTAGAGAACGAGGAACAGCGGACGGCCGTGGCCGAGCAATGTCGTGACGGTCGTCAGCCAGCCCGGTCCGCCGCCGGCATTGAAGTTGGCGACCGTGGTCGGCAACAGCAGCAGCGACGAGGCAAAGATCGGCGGAATGACGCCCGAGGTGTTGAGCTTGAGCGGCAGATGCGAGGACTGGCCCTCGAACATGCGGTTGCCGACCTGACGCTTCGGATACTGAATGAGCAGGCGGCGCTGCGCGCGCTCCATGAACACGATGAAGGCGATGACCGCGACGGCCATGACGATGATCAACAGGATCAGGCCGGTCGACAACGCGCCCTGGCGGCCGAGTTCGAGCGTACCGGCGATGGCCGACGGCAGTTCGGCGACGATGCCGGCGAGAATGATCAGCGAGATGCCGTTGCCGATGCCGCGCGCGGTGATCTGCTCACCGAGCCACATCAGGAACATGGTGCCGCCGGTCAGCGTGATCGTGGTCGAGATCAGGAAGAAGATGCCCGGTTCGCTGACGACGCTGCCGGTGCCCTGCAGGCCGACCGCGATGCCGTAGGACTGGAAGGCCGCCAGGATCACGGTGAGATACCGCGTATACTGGTTCATGACCTTGCGGCCGGACTCGCCTTCTTTCTTGAGCGCTTCGAGCTGCGGCGACACGGTGGTCATCAGCTGAATGATGATCGATGCCGAGATGTACGGCATGATGTTCAGCGCGAAGATCGCCATCCGATGGATGCCGCCCCCGGAGAACATGTTGAACATGCCGAGGATGCCGCCGGATTGTGTATTGAAAATCTGCGCCCAGGCGTTGGGATCGATACCGGGCAGCGGAATGTAGGTGCCGAGGCGATAAACGAGCAGCGCGCCGACGGTGAACCAGATGCGCTTCTTGAGCTCGTCAGCCTTCGCGAGTGCGCCGAAGTTGAGATTGGCTGCCAGTTGTTCTGCTGCCGAAACCATCTGTCGCTGCTCCTGGCCCCACCCCGCCCGACCCGCTGCCGGGTTTCGCAAGCTCTAGATAGGCACTCCGTCTCAAACTGGTAGCCGGTAGGCCTTCAAGGCCAACCGGCTCGTGGGGCACGAACGCCCTTATTTCTTCGCGCTATCCGCCGCAGCCTTGCGCTTGTTCTTGCCGCGCGGCTCCGCGTCCTCTTCCTTCTTCGGCGCGAGGATCTTCACGCTACCGCCGGCCTTCTCGACCGCCGCAACCGCAGACTTCGAGGCGCCGTACACGGCGAAATCGACCTTGCTCTTGAGCTCACCGCCGCCGAGCAGACGGACGCCGCCGCGCTCACGGCGCATCAGGCCCGCCTTCACCAGCGCGGCGCCGTCGACCGGCGCCTTGATGTCGATGAGGCCGGCGTCGATCGCCGCCTGCACCTTGCCGAGATTGGTCTCGTTGAGCTTCACGGCGAACGGCGTGTTGCGGAAGCCGCGCTTCGGCAGGCGACGATGCAGCGGCATCTGGCCGCCTTCGAAGCCCTTGATGCGCACGCCCGAACGCGCGGTCTGGCCCTTGCCGCCGCGGCCGCCGGTCTTGCCCATGCCGGAACCGATGCCACGGCCGATGCGCATGCGATTTTTGCGCGAACCGGGATTGTCGGCGATCTGGTTGAGTTTCATTGCAGTCGTCCTCTAAAGCTCTTTCGCCGCTTACTTGGCGTCGACGATGCGCACCAGATGCTGAAGCTTGCGGACCATGCCGTGCGTTTGCGGCGTGTCCGGCAGCTCGCTGGTGCGGCCGATCTTGTTCAGTTTGAGTCCGATCAACGTCTCACGCTGGTCGTGGTGACGACGCGCGGGGCTCGCGATCTGCTCGATCTTGATGGTCTTCTTGGCAGCCATGGTCCTGTTCCTTAGTCGGCCGCTTGTTCGGCATCGCCGCCGATGCGGCGCGATTGCAGCGTGGACACCTTCAGGCTGCGGCGTCCGGCGACCGAACGCGGCGAGTCCTGATGCTTGAGCGCGTCGAACGTCGCGCGCACCACGTTGTATGGGTTGGATGAACCGAGCGACTTGGCGACCACGTCCTGGATGCCGAGCGTCTCGAACACGGCGCGCATCGGACCGCCGGCGATGATGCCGGTACCGGCCGGCGCCGCGCGCAGGAACACCTTGCCGGCGCCGTGACGGCCCAGCACGTCGTGATGCAGCGTGCGGCCTTCGCGCAGCGCGACGCGGGTCAGCGCGCGCTTGGCGGCGTCCGTCGCCTTGCGGATGGCTTCCGGCACTTCGCGCGCCTTGCCGTGACCGAAGCCGGCGCGGCCCTTCTGGTCGCCGACGATGACGAGCGCAGCAAACGCAAAGCGCTTACCGCCCTTCACCACCTTGGCCACACGATTGATGTGAACCAGCTTGTCGGTGAACTCGCTGTCGCGCTCTTCACGGCCGCCACGTTCGCGGTCGCGGCGCTGTTCTCGTCGAGGTTCATTCGCCATTTGATTTGATCCTAGAAGTTAAGTCCGCCTTCGCGCGCCGCGTCGGCCAGCGCCTTGATGCGCCCGTGAAAGATGTAGCCGCCGCGGTCGAACACGACGTCCTTGATGCCCTTTTCCTTGGCGCGTTCGGCGATCAATTTGCCGACGGCCTTGGCGGCTTCGATGTTGGCGCCGGTCTTGGCGCCCTCACGCAGCTTCTTCTCGAGCGAGGAAGCCGCGGCCAAGGTCACGCCCTTCTCGTCATCGATGAGCTGCGCGTGGATGTGCTTCGACGAGCGGAACACCGACAAACGCGTACGCCCACCGGAGGTGAGCCTGATTTTGCGCCGTACGGCGGTGGTCCGCCGGGCTGTCCGGTCACTGAGTCTCGACATGGCTCTCGCCCTCTACTTCTTCTTGCCTTCCTTGCGGAAGATGTATTCGCCGACGTACTTGACGCCCTTGCCCTTATACGGCTCCGGCGCGCGATATTCGCGGATTTCCGCCGCGACCTGTCCGACCTTTTGCTTGTCGATGCCGGTGATCGTGATTTCGGTCGGCTTAGGCACCACGATC
>CAIYTE010000150.1 GCA_903929045.1 uncultured Hyphomicrobiales bacterium | reverse complement strand
CTCACCCGGCCTTAAAAAATATTCCTATTTTACCTTGACAATAATCCCAAGGTAAATAATCTCTCCCCATCCCGCCCAATCTACGAGGGGCGTTTGATCAGCGTCATCAGACGTTGTGCGGGACGCGGTGGCCGGGCTTGTGCGTTGGAGATGCGACGCTCGTTTCAAGCCCGGCGGTCCAAGCCGCTCTGGGTCCGGCGTGCCGCTGCACGTTAGAGCCCCCTGACGGTCCGGTAGGCCGAAAGCACAACTGTCAGCTTGTGCGGCCGAGCGACCGGGGCTTGCCGGTGGAACGTCGTGGCGTCTGTAACGGGCGCAGCGATGGAGGGTCGACCACCGAGACCATTGCGGAGCAAACCTACAAACATCGCGCGCGGAGCGCCGGGGATCCGGCAATTCCGTGGTGAAGATGCCTGTGTACTCAAACTCACTTTCGTACACAGGGCTGCGGGGCTGTACGGGCCCCGGCGTTCCGCGCGCCCTCGTTATTGGCGGCGTAGGAGGGCTTGTCCGCCGAAGCCGCAAGGCGAAGGCGGAAATGAGCTTCTGGAATACGGCCTGCCCGGGGCCTTTAAAGAATGCGGGCGATGAATCACGTCTGTTTCACCCCCGGCCGCGCCAGAGACTGAAAGCTTGCCGCCGCCATGGTGATGACGCAAATTATGTCATAAACAGCAACAACTTGGATAAAGCCCGGGAGCAGTCGTTTGCCGCGTATCAGGATGGTCACTGGAATAGCGCTGGTGTGCGCCACGGCTCTGACCGTGGCCGGATGCAAGAATTCCAATCAGTTGTTCCAGGACAACAATGACGGCGGCTGGTTCTCCCGGCCGGTCGAGATGTTCAAGACGCCGGACTGGGCGCGCAACAGCGCGCCGACCGCCGAACTCGGCCCGAGCGGGCCGGTCGGCCCCGAGGACCTCGTGAACGCCGACGGCTCCTGCGCCATGTCGGCCGCGGCGCCGCCCCCGCCCGCGCCGGACCAGCCGCCCGGCATGGTGGTCGCCGGCGGCCCGCAGGTCATGGGCGGCGTCGCCCTCGGTATGTCGGAATGTCAGGTGGTGCAGCGCGCCGGCAATCCGTCGAACGTCCAGATCGGCGCCGGCGAGGGCGGCGAGCGTTCCGTCACGCTGACCTTCCTCAATCCGCCGTGGCCCGGCATCTACCGCTTCAGCGACGGCCGTCTGAAGGTCGTCGAGCGCTCGCCGGCCCCGCCGCCGGTCGCCAAGAAGGCCCCGGTGAAAAAGAAAAAAGCGGCGAAGAAGACGTCGTAGTTCGTCATTGCGAGGAGCCATTAGCGATTGCTTCGCTTCGCTCGCAATGACGGCGTTTCGAATCGTCGTAACGCGCTCTACGCCGTCTCAAGCTGCGCACTCAGCGCCAGCCATTCTTCTTCGGCTTTCTCGATCGCGGCGACGACATTGGCACGCGTCTTCGACAAGTCAGCCGCGCGCTGCGGCTCCTTCACGAACAGTTCGCCGTTCGACAGAGTCGTGTCGAGCTTGCCGAGCTGCTTCTGCAATTGCGCGATGATGGTCTCGGCCTGCGCGATGCGTTTCCGGATCGGCGCGGTATCGACGCGCTTTTCCGCCGCGACACGGCGCGTTTGCGCCGGATCGACACGCGGTCCGGATTTCGAGCCGACGGTGACGCCGCGATTTTCCGACGACAGAACGAGCTTGGTGTAATCGTTGAGATCGCCGTCGAAAGGCTGCACTCGGCCGCCTTGCACGAGCCAAAGCCGGTCGACGCAAGCCTCAAGCAGATAGCGGTCGTGCGAGACGAGGATCACGGCGCCGGGAAAATCGTTGATCGCCTCGATCAGCGCCGCGCGGCTGTCGATGTCGAGATGGTTGGTCGGCTCGTCGAGAATGATGAGATGCGGCGCGTGGAACGTCGCAAGGCCGAGCAGCAATCGCGCTTTCTCGCCGCCTGACAGTTTGGCGACCGTCGTGTTGCCGGCCTGTTGCGAAAAGCCGATGACGCCGACGCGGCCGCGCACTTTCGCTTCCGGCACATCCGGCATCAGCCGTTTGACGTGATCGTAAGGGCTGCCGGCCATGTCGAGTTCATCGACCTGATGCTGCGCGAAATAACCGACCTTGAGCGTCGCCGCGCGCGTCACGGAGCCGGTCTGCGGCTCCAGCTTGTTCGCAAGCAGCTTCACCAAAGTCGATTTGCCGTTGCCGTTGGAGCCGAGCAAAGCGATGCGGTCGTCATTGTCGATGCGCAGCGACAGGCCCGAGAGAATAGGGTGACCCGGCTCGTAGCCGACGGCGACGTTATCGGTGGCGATGATCGGCGGCGACAGCAGTTTCTCCGGCGCCGGAATATTGATCGGCCGCACGTCGTCGCTGGTCAGCGCCGCGATCGGCTCCATCTTCTGCAGCATCTTGATGCGCGATTGCGCCTGACGCGCCTTGGTGGCCTTGGCGCGGAAGCGGTCGACGAAAGCCTGCAAATGCTCGCGCTGCGCTTCTTGCTTCTTGACCATTTTCTGGTCGAGCAGCATGCGCTCGCGCCGCAATCGTTCGAAATCGGAATAGCCGCCGCGGTAGAGCGTCAGCGTGTGGTTCTCGAGCGACAGGATCTGGTTGACCGAATTGTCGAGCAAGTCGCGGTCATGGCTGATGATGATCATCGTGCTCTGATAGGTCGCCAGATGATCCTGAAGCCACAACGTGCCTTCGAGATCGAGATAGTTGGTCGGTTCGTCGAGCAGCAGCAGGTCGGGCTGCGCGAACAATGTCGCCGCGAGCGCGACGCGCATGCGCCAGCCGCCGGAAAATTCGGAGCAGGGCCGCGCCTGATCGGCGGTTGAAAATCCGAGGCCCGACAGAATGGCGGCGGCGCGCGCCGGCGCGGAATGCGCGTCGATGTCGACGAGGCGGGTCTGGATCTCGGCGATGCGGTGCGGATCGGTGGCGGTCTCGGCTTCGGCCAGAAGGTCGGAGCGCTCGGTATGCGCCTTGAGCACGACCTCGACGAGGCTTTCCGGCCCGTCGGGTGCTTCCTGCGCGAGGCGGCCGATGCGCCAGCGCGGCGGCATTTCGATGCTGCCGTTTTCCGCGCCGAGCTGGCCGGTGATGACGTTGAAGAGGGTTGATTTGCCGGTGCCGTTGCGGCCGACAAGACCGACGCGCGCGCCGGGCGTGATGCGGGCGGTGGCGCCTTCGAGCAGAACCCGGCCGGCGATGCGGACCGTAAGGTCGTCAATAATCAGCATGCGCGCCTTTTGGACGAGTGCGCTGCACAACGCAATCGCTACTTACGCCGTCATTCCGGGGCGCGCTGAAAGCGCGAACCCGGAATCCAGACATGAATTGGCAGGGTTTGTATCTGGATTCCGGGTCCGGTGCTGCGCACCGTCCCGGAATGACAACACAGGTTATTCGGCCTTGCGGATGCCGCCTTGGCCGGTCTGGCGCTGGTAGATGATGAGGTCGAAGGAGGGCGTCGCGTCGTTGCCGAGAATGCTCGACAGCAGGCCGTGGGCCTGACCGCGATGGTGGGTCTGGTGGTTGAAGAAATGATCCAGCGCCGGCGCCAGCGACTGTTCGATGGTCTGCGGATTGACCACGGTGCGGTAGCGCAGCACGCCGTTGAGGTCGTTGTCGGACAGCCGGGCGACATAGCGGCTGATCAGGGTGTCCTGCGTGACCCGCGCTGCCTGCAGACTAGGCAGGTCGTCGAACAGGATGGCGTCGAGGCTCGGCGGCTGCTCGCCGGCGCCGGTGAAGCGGCGCATCCAGAGGCGATCCGCGACCAAGAGGTGGTTCAGGGTTCCGTGCACCGACTTGAAGAAGGCACCGCGGTCGGCGCGGTAATCGGCGTCGGGCAAGGTGGCGGCGGCCGCATACAGCCGCTCGTTGCACCAGGCGTTGTAGCCGGCAAACATCTGATAGCGGGCCTTCAAGGCGGGCCTCCCGGTAACCGAAAAACACAGCCTGCGGGGCAGTTTAACGTGCGATCTTGCCGCAGGTAGAGGCCCCAGCTATAAGCCGCCGCACCTTAGACATTCCAATGAATGTCGGTTATCCCACCGATCAATTCTAATTCTTGCCGGTATCCGGCAAACAGAGCGAAGGACTTAATCCGATGGCGGTCGAGCGTACTTTTTCGATCCTGAAACCCGATGCGACCGCGCGTAACCTGACCGGCGCCATCAATGCCATGATCGAGCAGGCCGGTCTGCGCATCGTCGCGCAGAAGCGCGTTCACATCAGCAAGGCCCAGGCCGAGCAGTTCTACGGCGTGCACAAGGCGCGGCCGTTCTTCGGCGAACTCGTGGAGTTCATGATCTCCGCGCCGGTCGTCGTGCAGGTTCTCGAAGGCGAGGGCGCCATCGCGAAGTATCGCGACGTCATGGGCGCTACCGACCCGTCCAAGGCCGCCGCCAACACCATCCGCAAGGTTCACGCCAAGTCGATCGGCGAGAACTCGGTGCACGGTTCGGACTCGGCCGAGAACGCCGCGATCGAAATCGCGCAGTTCTTCTCTGGCAACGAAATCGTCGGCTAAAAACAAACGTGTGATGCGGCGGGTCGGGCGACCCGCCGTTTCACTTTCAAACGACAACTGTCCGACGACGGCGGACAGGATAGCCGCGATCCAAAACGCGGGATTTTTACAAAAGGGGGATTCGACGTGACTGCTTTCTGGGACACCATCACGGCCGGCTGGTCGGATATGGGGCACACCGAGTTCTGGGTGGCCCTCGTCAAGATCATGTGGATCAACATCCTGCTGTCCGGCGACAATGCGCTGGTCATCGCGATGGCCTGCCGTGGTCTGCCGCCGAAGCAGCGCGTCTGGGGCATGGTGCTGGGCGCCGGTGTCGCCGTCGGCCTGCGCGTCGTGTTCACCGGCATCGTCGCCACTTTGATGACGCTGCCCTATCTCAAGATCGTCGGCGGCCTGGCGCTGTTCTACATCGCCGTGAAACTGCTGGTGCTGGAAGACGAGAACGAAGGCGAGACCGAGGCCGTCGATCACCTGTGGCGTGCGGTGCGCATCGTTGCCGTCGCCGACATCATCATGAGCCTCGACAACGTCATCGCCATCGCGGCGGCGGCGGGTGGCAACATGGCCTTGATGGTCATCGGTCTGGCCATCAGCGTTCCGCTGATCGTCGCGGGCGCCGCGCTGATCATGGCGCTGCTCGACAAGTTCCCGATCCTGATCTGGGCGGGCGCCGCCTTGCTCGGCTGGATCGTCGGCGAGGTCATCGCGACCGATCCGGTCGCCGTCGGCTTCCTGACCACCAAATACGGTGCGGGCGTCGCCCATCAGGCGGAAATCGCCTGTGCGGTGGTCGGTGCGGCGCTGGTGCTGCTGATCGGCGGCTTCTGGCGGCGGTCGAAATTGGCCGGCAAGGCGCATAGCGAAGCCTAGAACACTGTCATTCCGGGGCGCGCCGTCGGCGCGATCCCGGAATCCAGCGCTATAGGGTGCTGTTTTCTGGATTCCGGATCGCTGCTTCGCAGCGTCCGGAATGACGATATAGTCAGCCGCGATGAATCAAACCATCCGGCCCCAGAAGCTTTCCCGGAAAGAGGTCAAGCGGATCGGCTTTTCCGCCTGTCCGCATGATTGCCCCTCGACCTGCGCGCTCGACGTCGAATTGCTCGACGAGCGCACCATCGGCCGGGTTCACGGTTCCAAAGACAACGACTACACTGCCGGCGTGGTCTGCGCGAAGGTCGCGCGTTACGCCGAGCGTGAGCATCACGCCAAGCGTCTGATGCAGCCGCTGCGGCGCACGGGTCCTAAGGGCTCCGGCCAGTTCGCGCCCATTTCGTGGGACGACGCGCTCGACATCGTCGCCGAGAATTTTCTGAAAGCCGAACAGCGCCACGGTGCCGAAGCCGTCTGGCCCTATTACTACGCCGGCACGATGGGTCTGGTGATGCGCGACGGCATTCACCGCCTGCGCCACGTCAAAAAGTATTCCGGTTTTCACTCGACCATCTGCGTCAACCCGGCCTATTCGGGCTTTGCCGCGGGGGCGGGCAAGATCGCCGGTGTCGATCCGCGCGAAATGGCGAAGTCCGATTTGGTGGTGATCTGGGGCACCAATGCGGTGAACACCCAGGTCAACGTCATGACCCACGCCATTCGCGCGCGCAAAGAGCGCGGCGCCAAGATCGCCGCGGTCGACATCTACATGAACGGCACCATGGCGCAGGCCGATCTGCCGGTGCTGGTGAAGCCGGGCACCGATGCGGCGCTGGCCTGCGCGGTCATGCACTGCCTTTTCCGCGACGGCTATGCCGACTGGGATTACTTGAACCGGTACACCGACGCGCCGCGCGAACTGGAAGCGCATCTCAAGACACGCGATCCGGTGTGGGCCTCGGCGATCACCGGCACGCCGGTGGCGACCATCGAGGAATTCGCCAAACTCATCGGCGAACGCAAGCGCGCCTTCTTCCGGCTCGGTTACGGCTTTGCCCGCTCGCGCAACGGCGCCGCCAGCATGCACGCCGCGAGCTGCATTCCGGCGGTGACGGGGGCGTGGCAGCTCGAAGGCGGCGGCGCGTTCCACAACAACGCCGACATCTACAAGCTCGACAAGACCATCATCGAAGGCCTCGACGCGTTCGATCCCGGCGTGCGGATGCTCGATCAGTCGCGCATCGGCGTGGTGCTGACCGGCGATGCCGAAGCCTTGCAGGGCGGCGGGCCGGTGACGGCGTTGATCATCCAGAACACCAATCCGGTGTCGGTGGCGCCTGACCAGAACAAGGTGAAGCAGGGCTTTGCCCGCGACGATCTGTTCGTCTGCGTGCACGAGCAGTTCATGACCGAGACGGCGCAGATGGCCGACATCGTGCTGCCGGCAACGACGTTCCTCGAGCACGACGACATTTATCGCGGCGGCGGCCACCAGTACATCATTCTCGGACCGAAGCTGGTCGAGCCGCCCGGCGAATGCCGCAACAATCACGAGGTCATCGCGGCATTGGCGAAGCGGGTCGGCGCGTCGCATCGGGGATTCGACATGAGCCCGCGCGAATTGATCGACCAGATGCTGCAGGTCTCAAAGCGCGGCACGCTCGCCGAGATCGAAGCCAATCGCTGGATCGATTGCCAGCCCGCGTTCCGGCAGGCGCATTATCTCGACGGCTTTGCCTGGCCCGACGGCAAATTCCGCTTCAAGCCGGATTGGCCGACGGTGCCGTTCCGCAGCCCGTATCAATGCGGGCCGGTGTCGGAGATGCCGGTGTTGCCGGATTACTGGGCGGCGGTCGAAGAGGCCGACGCCGCGCATCCGTTCCGGCTGGCGACCTCGCCGGCGCGCGGCTTCCTTAATTCGACCTTCAATGAGACGCCGACCTCCATCGCAGCCGAAAAGCGGCCGACGGTGATGATGCATCCCGACGATGCGAAGGCGAATGGCATCGCTGACGGCGATTTCGTCGTGCTCGGCAATACGCGCGGCGAGGTGCGGCTGCACGTCCGCTTGTTCGACGGCGTGCGTCACGGCGTGCTGATTGCGGAGTCGATCTGGCCGAATGCGGCGTACGTGGACGGCTGCGGCATCAATTCGCTGACCGGTGCCGATGCCATCGCGCCTTATGGCGGCGCCGCGTTCCACGACAACAAAGTCTGGATCCGAAAAGCCTGAAGCTCCATCTCCGCTCATTCCCGCTTACGCGGGGACGAGCGGAGAGAGCATTTTTCTTAGAGCTCTTTGCCCAGCTTGGCGTCGACCGAGTAGGGGCCGCCGCCGCGCATCGCGATCATGAGCAACGCGACGCCGATCAGCAGCACATATTCGTATCCACCGCCGCCGACCGAATAGCCCTTGGGCAGATGGGCGGCGATCAAGGCAATGCCCATTTCAATCGAGAGTGCGGCCGCAAAGAAGCGCGTGAACAATCCGACGATCAGGCAAATGCCGCCGACCAGCTCCAGGCCCATCGCTGTATAGGCAAACAGGTCAGCCATTGGCAGGCCGTAATTGGTGCCGAAATTGGTGGCAATGCGCGCGGCGCCGGCGTTGAATTTCACCGACACGTGCATCAGGAACATCACGCCGACGACGATGCGGATCAGCAGATCCGTGATCGGCGCCATCGTCGCGTAAAATCCGGCTAACCCCGGGAAAATAAGTCTTGGCTGGTTGCCGATTCCGAACATTGTTGCGCCCCCGTGCTGGTTGGCCACGCGATTGGTGGCGACCGAACCATTACACCGCAAGACGGCTGAATATTCACGCTGCACTGCGAAAAAGTGTGGATAGACGCGGTGCGACGTCCGGTCCGCGGCGCTACAGCTCCTTGCCGATCTTGGCGTCGACCGAATAGCGCCCGCCGCCGCGCAGCGCGATGACGAACATCACAATGCCGAGCAGGAGCACGTATTCGTATCCGCCTTTGCTGGCGGCAAAGCCTTTCGGCCCGTGGATGGCGACAAACATCACACCGATTTCTACGGCGATCGCTGCGGCGAAGAAACGCGTGAAAAGTCCAACCGCGACACAGGCCGCGGCAACGGTTTCCAGAAAGAAGACGGCGGCCGCGCACAATGTCGGCAGGAGGAAACCGGCCTTGACGAAGTAGGCGACCTCGGCGGCAAAGCCGGCATCGACCTTGGTCCAGCCGTGCATGACGATGATGTAGCCGATGACCACGCGCATCAGCGCATAACCTACCTCGGGCGCCCAGGCGTAAAAGCCGGCGAGGCCCGGAAACAACAGGTTGTTTTGATTGGAGGTGCGGCCGAACATGGGAATCCTCTGAAAGGGTCGATGATTGTGCGACCGCTATCGCACCGGCTGCGCGACGCCTACTCACGATCCGGTGTATGACGAAGAATTAATCTGACGGCGTCAGGGCGCCGGCATCGGGAACTGGCGCGCCGTCGATCAGGCAACGGCCGTTGGCGACACGCACGCGGTCTTCCGCCACCAGCTTGAGCGCCAGCGGATAAATCCGGTGCTCGACCGCAAGCACGCGCTTGGCAAGGGCCGCTTCGATGTCGCCGGCATGCACGTTGACCGCGCCCTGGACGATGATAGGCCCGGCGTCCATTTCCGGCACGACAAAATGCACGGTGGCGCCGTGGACCTTGGCGCCGGCGTCGAGCGCGCGCTGGTGCGTGTCGAGACCCTTGAAGGCGGGCAGCAGCGCCGGGTGAATGTTGATCATCCGCTCCGGCCATTGATCGACGAAGCCTGCGGTCAAAAGCCGCATGAAGCCGGCGAGCGCAACGAGCTCGATCTTGTTTTGAACGAGCACAGCCTGCACCGCGGCGTCGAACGCTGCGCGGTCCTTGCCGTATTTTGTGTGATCGACCACGGCGGTGGCGATGCCGTTCGACTTCGCCGTGTCGAGGCCACCGGCGTCGGGCCGGTTCGACAGCACCAGCGCAATCTCGGCCGGATAATTTTTGTCTTTGGCGGCCTCGATCAGCGCCGCCATGTTGGAGCCGCGGCCGGAAATCAGAACGGCGACGCGCTTGCGGCTCATAGCGTCAGGTCGAGGGTGCCGTCATAGACGACGCGCGGCTCTTCCGCGGCGCGGATGACGGTGCCAAGCGTCGCCACGGTTTCACCGGCGCGCTTGAAGGCGTCGGCGACAGCGGCGGCATCCTTCGGTGCGACGACGACGACCATGCCGATGCCGCAGTTGAAGGTGCGCAGCATTTCGTTCTGCGCAATGTCGCCTTCGCGCGCCAGCCATTTGAACACCGGCGGCACAGCGACCTTGGTGAGGTCGATGCGCGCGCCAAGGCCCTTCGGCAGCACACGCGGAATGTTGTCGGGAAAACCGCCGCCGGTGATGTGGGCGAAGCCCTTCACAGCCTTGGTCTTGCGGATCGCGGCGAGGCACGACTTCACATAGATGCGCGTCGGCTCGAGGATAGCGTCGCCGAGGCTTTGCGATGGCGCAAACGGCGCCGGCACGGTCCACGCCAGACCGGTCTTGGCGACGACCTTGCGCACCAGCGAGAAGCCGTTGGAGTGAACGCCGGAGGAGGCGAGGCCGAGGATGACGTCGCCCTCGGCGATGTCGGGCCGCGGCAGGACTTCGTTGCGCTCGACGGCGCCGACGGCGAAACCGGCAAGGTCGTAATCCTCGCCGCTGTAGAGCCCGGGCATCTCGGCGGTCTCGCCGCCGATCAGCGCGCAGCCGGCCTGGACGCAGCCGGCCGAGATGCCGGCGACCACGGCGGCGCCGACCTCGGGCTCGAGTTTTCCACACGCATAATAGTCGAGGAAAAACAGCGGCTCGGCGCCTTGCACGACCAGGTCGTTCACCGACATGGCAACCAGGTCGATGCCGATGGTGTCGTGGCGGCCGGTTTCGATGGCGATCTTGACCTTGGTGCCGACGCCGTCATTGGCGGCGACCAGAACGGGGTCCTTGAAGCCGCAGCGTTTGAGGTCGAACAGGCCGCCAAAACCGCCAATTTCGGCGTCGGCGCCCGGGCGCGCGGTGGCGCGGACCAGCGGCTTGATCAGGTCCACCATCCGGTTGCCGGCATCGATATCCACGCCGGCTTGCGCGTAAGTGAGGCCGCGCTCTTTTTCTGCCATGATGGCTCTGTCTAAAACGGGTGTCTTTGCCGGGTCTTACGGAGAAATCGAAATTCGCGCAATGGTCTGGGCGCCGTTATACTCCACCGTTAGGGATGATTTGCCGCCGGCCAGAGGGGCCGGGGCAGGTCAGCAAGCCGGGATTGCCTTGAGTATTCCAAACCTCATTACGCTGGGGCGTATTCTGCTGGTTCCAATCGTGGTCTGGGCGATTTCGTCCGGCGCGATGTGGATCGCCTTCGTGCTGTTCGTGGTGGCGGGCATCAGCGACGCTGTCGACGGCTTCCTTGCCAAGCGCTTCAACATGACCACGGAGCTCGGCCGCTATCTCGACCCGCTGGCCGACAAGGCGCTGATTGTCTCGATCTACCTCGCGCTCGGCATCAACGGCACGATCCCGCGCTGGCTCGTGATCCTGGTGGTGTCGCGCGACATTCTCATCGTCGGCGGCATCATGTTGTCCTGGCTGATGGGCGACCCGCTCAAGATCAAGCCTTTGTGGGTGTCCAAGATCAACACCGCGGCGCAGATCGTGTTTGCCTGCGTCGTGCTCGGCTCCATCGGCTTTGAAATCAAGGCTGACTACTTGATCGAGGCGATGATGGCGGTCGTGACCTGCACGACCTTGCTGTCGATTGCCGCCTATGTCGTCGAATGGATGAAGCACATGAACTCCGCGGCGGCCGAACCATGACAGCGCGCAAGATCGTCAAAGAGGAAGAACACCCGGACAACGGGATTAGCTTTCAGCGCCAGATGAAGTTCTGGCTGGCGGCGCTCGCCGTTTTCATTCTCGTTTTGTGGCTGCTCAGCGAAATCCTGCTGCCGTTCATCGCCGGTCTGGCGATCGCTTACCTCCTGACGCCGCTGACCGACCGCCTGCAACGCATGGGCCTGCACCGGCTCGCCGCGGCGTTGCTGATCATCACGGTGGTGGTGCTGGCTTTCGTCGTCATTGTCCTGCTGATCGCGCCGCTGCTCGCCGGGCAATTGTGGTCCTTCATCGCCAATATTCCGGGCTACGTGACCAAGTTGCAGACATTGCTCAGCGATCAGAGCCTGCCATGGGTGCAGAAAATTCTGG
>CAIYTE010000149.1 GCA_903929045.1 uncultured Hyphomicrobiales bacterium | reverse complement strand
AGGCCGCAGCGAGGAGAACGGCCAGATCGCGCTCGACCTGCTCAAACAGCAGACTGACGATGTCATGTTCATCCAGGGCGACGCGACCTCGGGTAGTGACATCAATGCCGCCATGGCCGCCATCGACGAAAAGTGGGGCCGCATCGATATTCTCGTCAATTGCGCCGGCGGCTTCATGACGTCGCCGCGTATCGACGAGATCGACGAAGAAGGCTGGCGCAAGGGCATCGAGTGGAATCTGACGGCGAAGTTTCTGTCGGTCCGCGCCGCGGTGCCGATCATGAAGCGCACCAAATACGGTCGGATCGTCAATGTCTCGTCGGTGGCAGGACGCGGCGGCGTGGTTGCTGCGCCGCTGGATTATTCCGCGGCCAAAGCCGGTGTCGCCGGCTTTACGCGAAGGCTCGCGGTTGAGCTGGCACCGAACGGCATCACCGCGAATGTCGTCGCGCCCGGCACCACGCAGACGCCGCGCCTGAGCCGGCTGTCGCATCGCCGCATGGAGCAGGTGATCGCGCGCATCCCCGTCGGCAGGCTTGGGCTGCCCGAAGAGATCGCGCTCGGCATCTGGTCGTTCTGCATTCCCGGCGCCGGCTACACGACAGGCGCGGTGCTGGACATGAATGGCGGCGTCTGGACCGGCGCGTGACGATGGCAAAGCCGAAGAGCAAATCGTCCCCGGATCTCTGCTCGTCGATCACCAGCCTGCGCAAGGCGTTTTCGCTGCTCAACGCGGTGGCCGCGTCCAACCAGCCTTTGACCATCGCGGAAGCGTCGGCCGCCGCCAAGATTTCGCGTCCGACCGGTTATCGCGTCGTCGACGCGCTAATGGCCGAAGGCCACCTCAGCCAGGATTCGTTCGGCCGGCTGCACGTCGGCTTTGCCGCGCTGCCGCTGGCAGCCAAAGCGCTCGACACCAATCGCCTGCGCATGGAAGCGCTGACGGCGTTGCAGGACCTGTCGAAATCGACCGGGCGGCGCTCCAATCTCGGCGTGCTGTATCGCGGCCGCATCCTGCACATCGTCGGTGCGGAAAAGCCGTCGTTGCCGATCCGCTACGCACGGTTCGGAAAGATTGTGCCGCTGCATTGCTCGGCGATGGGCAAGGCGCTGCTTGCCTATTTGCCCGAAGAGCGGGTTAAAGCGCTGCTCGACAGCCAGGGCATGAAGATGCTCACGCCAAACACCATCACGTCTTACCGATCCCTGATGAAGGATCTTGAAAAGGTGCGAAAGACTGGCTTCTCCGTATGCAACGAGGAGCATGTACCGGGACTGTTCGCGGTGGGGGCGATGGTGCGAGATGCGAGCGGTCCGATCGGGTCGATCGGTTTGATTGGCCGCGACCTGGATTCGATTCTGGCGACCGCCGACAAAGTGATTCAGACGGCGGAGATCGTGTCTCATCGCATGGATCGGTCAGACTAGGCTAAAAATGAAGATCACCTGCTAAGCGCAAGGGCTAAGGCGGGACAGCGAGCTGGACCCATCGGTGCCGGCCACACACGGGAGGATGCAATGCGGAAAGACAGGACGGCTCAGTCGTCGTCGCACAGGTCGGTTTGGGCGGCGCTCGGGCTGGTCGCAATCGGGTTATGCGCGATATTTCCTGCGACCACGCTCGCCGCGAATTTTCCCGAGAGGCCCATTAGGATTGTCGTTCCGTTTGCGCCGGGCGGCGCCAGCGACCTGATCGCCCGCGTGATCAGCGGACCGCTTCAGCAGGAGTTGGGCCAGCCGGTGATTGTTGAAAATCACCCCGGCGCCAATGGCAACATCGGCATCGGCTTCGCCGCCAAGGCTGATCCGGACGGTTACACCCTGCTGGTGGCGTCCAGTGTCGTCTTCGTCAATCTCCCGCTGCAGCGTCCAGGCAGCTACGATGCCGCCAAGGACTTCACGCCGATCGCCGATCTCGGCGGCTCCCCCGATGCACTTTTGGTGCGCACCGAAAGCCCGATCAAGGACTTTGCTGATCTTCTCAAGCGGGCGAGGGAAAATCCCGGACACATCACATTCTCAAGTCCCGGCATCGGCAGCATTTCGCAGCTTGGCGTCGAACTGTTGGATGTGCGCACCGGCATCAAGCTTACGCACGTGCCTTATACCGGCGCGGGTCCGGCGGTGCAGGCAGGTCTTGCCGGCACCACCGATCTGGCAGGCGTGAATATTTCCGCCGCAATGCCGCTGGTCAAAGCCGGGAAAATGCGGGCGATCATTCAGACCGGAGACAAGCGCTGGTTCGAATTGCCGGACGTGCCGACGCTGGCAGAAGCCGGTATCCGCAATGCGGAGTCTGAGACGCTGCAGATTCTTCTGGCTCCTCCGGGAATACCGGCCGCGGTCAGGGACCGGCTGAGCGAGGCTGTCGTGAAAGTGCTCAACGATTCGCAGATCCGCGACAATCTTCTCAAGACCGGATTTGAGGTGTCGGGCACCGGCTCGGCGGAGTTGAAGAAGCTGATCGATGGCGAAATGGCGAAATGGCGCGAAGTCATCAGCCAGGCAAAACTGAAGGTGAACTAACGTCCAACAATGCCGTCGAAATCGATCAACAGGTTCGGCGGCACGATAACTAAGGCACATTCCTTATGGCACGCGTTCGCACCGTCGATTCTCATACCCACATTCTCACTGAAGAGGCGATGCGACGGTTGGGCAAGGAATCGCCCAAAGTTGCACCGGTGCTGAAGAATGTCTGCGAGCGCGCCGGCGTTCTTGAGATCGACGGCAAGGTCGTCCAGCAGCCGCATCCCCGTGAAATGTGGGATTTAGGATTGCGGCTTCGGGACATGGACGCCAACGCCGTAGACGTACAGGTGCTGTCGCCGACAGTGTTCACGTTCTTCTACGGGCAGGAGCCGGATTTGGCTCTCGCTTGTTCGGTCATTCAGAATGAGGACATTGCGGCGGTTGTGGCGAAGCGCCCGGATCGTTTTCTGGGTCTCGGCACCGTCCCGTTGCAGGCGCCCCAGGCCGCTGCCGACGAACTACGCCGTTCGATGGTCAAGCTCGGCCTGCGCGGCGTCATGATCGGCAGCAACGTCAATGGCCGCAATCTGGATGATCCGGCGCTCGAGCCGTTCTGGGCGACCGCAGAGGAATTGGGCGCTTTCATCTTCATCCACCCGCATGCCGGAGTCGGCACCGAGCGGATGGGTTCGTATTATCTCAAGAACTTGATCGGGCTGCCGCTCGAAACCACTCTTGCCGCCGCCTCGCTTGTGTTTGGCGGCGTGCTCGAGCGATATCCAAAACTGAAAGTATGCCTGT
>CAIYTE010000148.1 GCA_903929045.1 uncultured Hyphomicrobiales bacterium | reverse complement strand
GGAATGTCGAGATCCTTGCGCACGCCCATGAACCAGTAGGAGTTCTGCGCCAGCGCGGCGACGAGCTTGGCCCCTTTCCACGCCGGGAAGGCCCGCGTGGCCGCAAATGCGGGACCGCCGAAGAAGTGGATGTTGCCGGCGCGCAACTGCTCGGGCCCGTGTTTGGCGCCGTATTCGGCGACAAACTCCACATCCAGCCCTTCCTTTTTGAAGAAGCCGAGCTTCACGGCGGCAGTCGCCACAAAATACGAAGGCGAATCGTAATCCGCCACCATCATCCGATACATCGGCGCCGTCCCTTGAATTATTCGTTCTTGATCCCGGCAGCTTTAACGACCGGCCACCAAGTCGCAATATCGCTTTTCAAGAGCCGCGTCAGCGCCTCCGGTGTCTGCTCTTCTTTCGACGTAATCTCCTGCCCGAGTTCTTCCAGCCGTTTTCGCGTCGCCGCAGCGGCGAGCGCGGTCATGAGTGCCCCATTGAGTGTATCGAGGATCGGCTTCGGCGTGCCTTTCGGCGCGAACAAGGCGTGCCAGTTCGCCGTGTAGAAACCCGGAAGCCCCGCCTCATCGACCGTCGGGATGTCCGGCATGGTGGCCAGCCGGTGTTTCGCCGTAACCGCATAGGCCTTCACGGCGCCGCTCTTGATGTGCGGAATGGCATTCGCCGCCACGCTGAACATCGTGTCGATCCGTCCGGCGATCAGATCGACCATCGCCGCACCGACGCCCTGCCGATAGGGGACGAAATTGAAACTCGTGTCCGTCTTGCGTTGAAAGAGAATGCCCACGACGTGCGATGTACTGCCCGGACCACCCGTGCCTTGGGTTGCCTTGTCGGTGTTGCTTTTGAACCAGGCGATCAGTTCCTGCAGGTTCTTGGCCGGCAGATCCGGGCGCGAGATGATGATCTGCTGATCGACGACGATACTGCCAATCGGCTCGAAATCCTTGGTGACATCGTAGGGCGTCGGATAGATCGCGCCGTTGAGCACGAAAGTCGGCCAATTGCCGAGACCGAGGGTGTATCCGTCGTTCGCCGACCGGTAAAACTTCGAGACAGCAATGGTCCCGGATGCTCCGGGCACATTGTCGACGATGACCGTCCCGTTCAGCGCCTCGCGCAAACCCTCCGCGGTGATGCGTCCGATGGTGTCGGTTGGCCCGCCCGCCCCGTACGGCACAATCAGCGATATGGGCCGCGTCGGGTATGTCGCAGCGATTGCAGGCGCAGCAATGCCGGCCACTGAGGCGGCAACTGACGATTTAACAAACGTACGGCGCGTTATGGTCATAGCGAGTGACTCTCCTGGCAATCGGTCCGCAACACAGCGGCGCCTGATATTCGCAAGACCCATGCCAAGGAAACAAGCCGGCAGTACTAAAACGGGTGTTACGCCGCCTTCGCCTGTTCCGCGATCCGCGCGAGCTTGCGCAGGATCGCCAGTGAGCCCCTGAGCCGCTCTTCCGGCCGTTCCCAGTCGTCGAAAAAGATGAGCTGCTGGTTCTTGGCATCCTTGGGATCGGCGCGCATCTTCGCGTCCTTGCCCTGCTCGCGGATAAAGGTGATGAGCCCTACCGGATTGTTGAAGACGTTGTCGCGGAACGACACCACGACGCCCTTCGGGCCGGCGTCGACCTTCTCGACATTGGCGCGGCGGCACAATGCCTTGATGGTGACGATCTGCAACAGATGCTCGACCTCGACCGGCAATTTGCCGAAGCGGTCGACCATCTCGGCGGCGAAGCCATCGATCTCGCGCTCATCCTCGATCTCGGCCAGACGGCGGTACAGCGCCAGACGCACCGACAGATCGGCGACGTAGTCGTCCGGAATAAGCACGGGCGTGCCGATGGTGATTTGTGGCGACCAGCGGTCGGCGACCGGCTCGCTGATGCCGGCCTTGAGGCTGACGACCGCCTCTTCCAGCATCTGCTGATAGAGTTCGAAGCCGACTTCCTTGATGTGGCCCGATTGTTCGTCGCCCAGCAGATTGCCGGCGCCGCGAATGTCGAGGTCGTGCGTCGCGATCTGGAAGCCCGCGCCAAGCGTATCGAGCGATTGCAGTACCTTGAGACGGCGCTCGGCCTGCGGCGTGATCGGCTTCTGCGCCGGCAGCGTGAACAGCGCGTAAGCGCGCAGCTTCGACCGGCCGACGCGGCCGCGCAGTTGGTACAGCTGCGATAGACCGAACATATCGGCGCGGTGTACGATCAGGGTGTTGGCGGTTGGAATGTCGAGACCGGATTCGATGATAGTCGTCGACAGCAGCACATCATATTTTCCGTCGTAGAAGGCCGACATGATGTCGTCGAGCACCGTCGGTGGCATCTGGCCGTGCGCGACGCAGACGCGCACTTCCGGCACATTCTTGTCGAGGAAGTCCTTGGCGCCGGCCAGGTCCTCGATGCGCGGCGCGACATAGAACGATTGGCCGCCGCGGTATTTTTCGCGCAACAGTGCTTCCCGGATCGTGACGGGATCGAACGGCGACACAAACGTGCGCACGGCGAGACGATCGACCGGCGGTGACGCGATGATCGACAGATCGCGCACACCGGTCAGCGCCAGTTGCAAGGTGCGCGGGATCGGAGTCGCCGACAGAGTCAGGACGTGAACTTCAGCACGCAAGGTCTTCAGCTTTTCCTTGTGCGCCACGCCGAAGTGCTGCTCCTCGTCGACGATGACGAGGCCGAGATCCTTGAACTTCACGCCCTTGCCAAGAATGGCGTGCGTACCGACGACGATGTCGGCCTGCCCTTCGGCCAGTTCTTTCTTGGTCTGCGTGAGCTGCGACGCCGGCACCAGACGCGAGGCCTGCACGACATTGATGGGAAAGCCGCGAAAGCGCTCGGTGAAATTCTTGAAATGCTGGCGCGCCAGCAATGTCGTCGGCACCACCACGGCGACCTGCTTGCCGTTGATGGCGGTGGTAAAGGCGGCGCGCAACGCCACCTCCGTCTTGCCGAAGCCGACGTCGCCGCAAATGAGCCGGTCCATCGGCTTGCCGGCGCCGAGATCCTTGATCGAGGCCTCGATGGCCGCAAGCTGATCCTCAGTTTCTTCATAGGGGAAACCGGCAGCGAACTCGTCATAGGCGCCCGGCCCCGCGACCAGCTTCGGCGCATCGCGCAGCAGCCGTTCGGCGGCGATCTTGATGAGTTCACCCGCGATCTCGCGGATGCGGTTCTTCATCCGCGCCTTGCGCGCCTGCCAGTTGCCGCCGCCGAGGCGATCGAGTTCGACATTCGACTGCTCGGCGCCGTAGCGCGACAGCAGGTCGACGTTTTCGACCGGCAGGAACAGCTTGGTGTCGTCAGCGTAATGGATTTCGAGACAGTCGTGCGGCGCGCCGGCCGCCGTGATGGCCTGGAGGCCGACGAAGCGGCCAATGCCATGATCGACATGAACAACAAGATCGCCCGCCGACAGGCTGGTCGCTTCGGCGATGAAATTATCGGCGCGCTTCTGCGCGCGGCGCGGTCGCACCAGACGGTCGCCGAGGATATCCTGTTCGCTGATGACGGCAATTTCGCCGGTTTCGAAACCGGACTCGATGCCGAGCACGGCGAGCGCGACACTATGCTTGGGCAAAGCTTGCGCGGCGGCCCAGGAACCGACATTGCTCAGATTGTGCAGCTTGTGGTCGGCGAGCACATGACCCATGCGCTCTCGGGCGCCTTCACTCCAAAGTGCGATGGCAACACGCTTGCCGGATTCCTGCAGCGCGAAGACATGCTTGGCGACCGCTTCGAACACATTGGCGTTGGCGGCGCGCTCGGCGGTGAAGTTGTGGCCGATATGGGCGCCGACATCGATGACGTCGCGGCTTTCCGGCTCGGCAAACGGCGTCAGCCGCGCGACGGCGGTGGCGCCGAGACGGTCTTTCCATTCCTTGTCGGTCAGATACAGCCGGTCCGGCTTGAGCGGCTTGTAGGGCGGCGTCATGCCCTCGCTCAGCGCCGTCTTGCGCGTCTCGTAGTAGTCCGCGATCTGCGTCAGGCGTTCCTGCGCCGCATCCTCGCCGAGATGCTCCATCGCCGCCGGCGTGCCCGGCAGATAGTCGAACAACGTATCCAGCTTTTCGTGGAACAGCGGCAGCCAGTGCTCCATGCCCGGATAGCGGCGGCCTTCGCTGACCGCTTCGTACAAAAGATCGTCAGGCCCGGCGACGCCGAACTCCGCCACATAGCTCGTGCGGAATTTCCGGATGGTCTCGGTGATGAGCTGGAATTCCGCGACCGGCACGAGGTCGAGGCCGCTCATCGGCATTTCGCTGCGCTGGGTCTGCGGATCGAAGGTCTTGATGGTCTCCAGCGCATCGCCGAAGAAATCGAACCGCACCGGCATGTCCATGCCCGGCGGAAACAGGTCGAGAATGCCGCCACGCACGGCGTAGTCGCCCGGCTCACGCACCGTCGAGGCGCGCTGGAAGCCGTTGAGCTCCAGCCACTGCACCACGCCGTTCATGCCGAGCACGTTGCCCGGCGCGACGGACAGCGCATGCGTCGCCACGAAGTCGCGCGCCGGCACGCGCTGCAACGCCGCGTTCACCGTCGTCAGCAGGATCGATGGCTTGTCACGGCCCTTGACGCGCGCCAGCCGCGACAAAGCGATCATGCGTTGCGCGACGACGGCGCCGTTCGGCGACACGCGGTCATAGGGCAGACAGTCCCAGGCCGGGAACTCCATCGTCAAAAGATCGGGCCCGAAGAACGACAGCGCGCGCGACAGCGCCGCCATGCGCTGACCATCGCGGCACACGACGCACAGCGAAATCGCCGGCGCGTCCGGCCGCGCGGCGACGGCGCGCGCCAGATCGGCCAGCACCATGCCTTCGGCGCCGTCGGCGACCTGCGACAGGGTCAGCAGCCGGCCAGCCTTGAGGTGTTCAGCGGGAGATTTGGTTGTCGCCATTGCCGTGCCGTCTTCTCACTTGATCGTTTTGCCGCCGTCATGAAACGCCAGCAGGCGGCGGAACAAGGGCGTGTCGTAGGCGGGATCGAGCGGCTGCGCGCCGAAAATCCAGTCGAAGACCTGCTGATCGCGCAGTTCGAGAAGTCCCTCGAGCGCGTCGAGCTCGGTCTCACTCAGGTGCGTGATTTCGGCGTCAGCAAAGTGCCCGTAGACGAGGTCCATTTCGCCGATGCCGCGGTGCCAGCAGCGGAACAGAATGCGGCGCCGGCGCCCGTCCAGTCCTTCGCTCGAAATTGCCGGTCCACCCGAATTGCTCAAAGTCCGCTCCAACGCCAAAAACCCGGCGCGTGCCGGGTGCGGGTTTCATATAGGTCTGCCGGCTTCACTTGTCACTGTCATGCCGAGGCTTCTCCCGGCCATCCACGCCTTCCTTGTTTTCGCCTGCAAAGACGTGGATGCCCGGCACAAGGCCGGGCATGACGGAGCAAACTCTTGTAATGATGTTCGCATGCGGCCGCTCGTCCTCAGTCCCCTGTTCGCGTCTCTCACCAGCCTGCCCGGCGTCGGGCCGAAGCTGGACCTGATCTATGCGAAGTTGCTGGACCGGGAACAGCCGCGCGTCATCGACTTGTTGCTGCATCTGCCGTCCGGCGTCATCGACCGCCGCGCGCGGCCGCGCCTCAACGAAGTGCTGCCGGGCCAGGTCGTCACCGTCGATGTCACCGTGTTGGAACATCGGCCGTCGCCGCCGAACCGGCCGCGCGCGCCGTACCGCGTCGTCACCGGCGACGACACCGACCACACGCTGACGCTGACCTTCTTCCACGCCCGGCGCGATTATCTGGAGAAGCTGCTGCCCATCGGCGAGAAGCGTTACGTCTCCGGCACCGCGGAAATCTACGATGGCATGTTGCAGATGGTGCACCCGGATCGCGTCGTGGACGAGAAGGGCTTTGCCGATCTGCCTTTGGTCGAGCCGGTCTATCCGCTCACCGAAGGCCTCGGTCACGGTTTGGTGAGGCGCGCGATGGACGGCGCGGTGACCAAGGTGCCCGACCTGCCGGAGTGGCAGGACGAGGCCTGGGTCTCGCGCGAGCGCATGCCGACCTTCACCGACGCGCTGCGCCAGTTACACCGCCCGCATGAACCGAGCGACATCGCACCGGAAGGTCCGTCATGGACGCGGCTGGCCTACGACGAACTGCTGGCGGGACAGCTCGCGCTCGCGCTGATGCGGGCGCATATGCGCCGCCAGTCCGGCCGCGGCACATCAAGCGAAGGTCAATTGCGAGCGAAGATTCTCAAAGCCCTGCCCTATGCGCTGACGCATTCGCAGCAGCAAGCCGTCAACGACATAGTCAACGACCTGGCCCTGCCGCAGCGCATGTTGCGGTTGCTGCAAGGCGATGTCGGTTCTGGCAAGACCGTCGTCGCCTTGGCCTCGGCGGCCGCCGTGATCGAAGCCGGCCGGCAAGCCGCCCTCATGGCGCCGACCGAAATTCTGGCGCGCCAGCATCTCAAGACCATCGAACCGCTCGCGGAAGCCGCCGGTATTCGCGTCGCCATTCTCACAGGCCGCGAGCGCGGCTCGGGGCGCAAGGAAATCCTCGACCGGCTGGTGCTCGGCGACATCGATCTTCTCATCGGCACGCATGCGCTGTTTCAGGATGACGTCGCATTCCACGACCTTGCACTCGCTATCGTCGACGAGCAGCACCGCTTCGGCGTGCATCAGCGGCTGGCGCTGACGCAGAAAGGCGAGTCGGTCGACGTGCTGGTGCTGACTGCAACGCCGATCCCACGCACGTTGGTGCTGTCCTATTTCGGCGACATGGACATTTCCGAGTTGCGCGAAAAGCCGGCCGGCCGCCAGCCCATCGATACCCGCACCATCGCGATGTCGCGACTGGAGGAAGTCGAAAACGCCGTTGGGCGCGCCATCGACGAAGGCAAGCGCGCCTATTGGGTGTGCCCGCTGGTCGAGGAATCCGAAAAAATCGACCTCGCCGCCGCTGAGGAACGTTTCGAAGAACTGCGCCGCCGTTTCGGCAAACGGGTCGACCTTGTCCATGGCAAGATGAAAAGCGCCGACAAGGATGCCACCATGGCCCGCTTCGCGGCGGGCGAGACACAGTTGCTCGTCGCCACCACGGTGATCGAGGTCGGCGTCGATGTGCCGGAAGCGACCATCATCGTCATCGAGCACGCCGAACGCTTCGGGCTGGCGCAGTTGCACCAGTTGCGCGGCCGCGTCGGCCGCGGTACGGGGCAATCGACCTGCCTGCTGATTTACAAGTCGCCGCTCGGCGAGACCGCCAAAGCGCGGCTCGCGATTTTACGTGAGACTGAAGATGGCTTCCGCATCGCGGAAGAAGACTTGCGTCTGCGCGGCGAAGGCGATGTTCTCGGCACGCGGCAAAGCGGTTCGCCCGGCTTTGCGGTCGCGCGCGTCGAGTTTCACGGCAAATATCTTGGCACCGCGCGCGACGACGCGGCGCTCGTTCTCAACCGCGACCCAAATCTGGAAACGGAGCGCGGCAAGGCGCTCCGTCACCTGCTCTACCTGTTCGGCAAAGATGAAGCGATCAAGCTCATCCGCGCCGGCTGATCGGCGTTAGACCGCCCCGAGCGGATCGGCGCCGTAGCTGTTCGGACCGGTCGTGCCCTTGATGCAGTCCCAGACGATCAACAGGATGATGCCGATGCCGGTGAAGGCGATCAGGATCCACCATCCGGTACGATCGAGATCATGAAGGCGGCGCACGGCAACGGCCAGCGACGGCAGAAACAGCCCGAGCGAGACGATTGCGCCGATGAAGCCGAGGCCGATGACCGCGTCGATAATGCCCGCGACGATGCTGGCGATGATCGAAAACAGGGTCCAGAACCAGTATTCCGACCGCGACGCACGGCCGGAGAACCCGACGTACTTGTTAAAACCAGATTTGATAGCGTCCGCAAAACCCATGACCGAAGCCCCCGTTGATCCAGATCTGCAATACTAGCAGTGGTTCCGGAACCGATAAGCACGCGCTGGGGATAATCAGGGAAATATCAGCGGATTATACTCTTTTTCTATTTCGCGATGACAGGCGAACGCGCCGACTGCGCCGCTTTCGCAGTCGCAGCCAGTGTCGCCAGCTTCTTCTGGGCGTCATTGTCCGGCTGCACCATGCCAGCCGAGATCAGCAAGGTCATCGCGCTCTCGACCGAGATGTCGAGCACCACCAGATCGCTTCGCTTCACGTAGAAGAAAAAGCCGGTCGTCGGGTTTGGCGTACACGGCAGAAACGCCGAGACGTGCTCACCCTCCGGCAATTTTGCCGCCAGATCGGGGCTTGGCGGCAGCGACACGAAGACCAGCGACCACATGCCCGGCGCCGGAAATTCGACCAATGCCACCTGCCGGAAACCCGACCCAGTTTTCGAGAACAGGGTCTCGAAAATCTGCTTCATGGTCTTGTAGACCGGCCGCACGATCGGCATGCGGCTGAGCAGGCTTTCGCCCCATCCCACCATGGTCCGCCCGACGAGATTGGCGGTCAGGAAGCCGAGCAGCGTTAGCGCGACGACGGCGATCACCAGACCCGTGCCCGGGATCGGCCATGGCAAGTAGGTCTCGGGGCGATAGGCCTCGGGGATGAACGGCCGCACCAGGTTGTCGACCCAGTTGATGAACGACCAGGTCAGCCATGCCGTCACCAGCACCGGCCCGGCGACCACAAGGCCGGTCAGGAAATAATTGCGGATGCGGCCAGCCGCACTGGTCTGCGGCCCGCTGTCTTCAACCACAATGCCGGTCTTGGGATCGATCTCAGCCATGATGGCACTTTACTCGACTGTGACCGATTTCGCGAGGTTCCGCGGCTGGTCCACGTCGGTGCCGATTGCCGCAGCCGTGTGGTAAGCGATCAGTTGAACGGCGATGGAATACACGAGCGGTGTCACCGTCGAGGCCATGTCCGGCAGGGTGATGGTTTCCAACGACTCGATGGTCGCTTCCTTGGCGCCCTGCGAGTCCGTGACAAGAATGATCTTGCCGCCGCGGGCCGCCACTTCCTGCATGTTCGAGACGGTTTTCTCGAAGACGCGGTCATACGGCGCGATCACGATGACGGGCATGATCTCGTCGATCAGAGCGATGGGGCCGTGCTTGAGTTCGCCCGCCGCATAGCCTTCAGCGTGGATGTAGGAAATTTCCTTGAGCTTGAGCGCGCCTTCCAGCGCGATCGGGAAGCTGGTGCCGCGGCCGAGGTAGAGCACGTCCTGCGCCTTGGCGAGATCGTGCGACAGTTTCTCGATCTGCGGCTCGAGCTTGAGCGCCTCGGCCATCAGGCGCGGCACTTCGATCAGCGCCTGCACGAGTTTCTTTTCATCGGCTTCGGACAGCTCACCGCGCGCCACACCGGCCGCCAGCGCAAGACACGCCAGCACACTGAGCTGACAGGTGAAGGCCTTTGTCGAAGCGACGCCGATCTCGGGGCCCGCCAACGTCGGCATGATGACGTCGCTCTCGCGCGCGATGCTCGACGTCGTCACGTTCACGACCGAGAGAATGTGCTGTTTCATCTCGCGCGCATAACGCAGCGTCGCCAGCGTATCGGCGGTCTCGCCCGACTGCGAAATGAAGATCGCCAGATCACCCGGCACCAGAGGAGCGCCGCGGTAGCGGAATTCAGAGGCGATATCGATTTCGACCGGTAGTTTGGCGAAACGTTCGAACCAGTATTTCGCGACGAGCCCGGCATAGAACGCCGTGCCGCAAGCCGAGATCGACAGGCGCTTGATCTGCGTCCAGTCGAACGGCAGCTTTTCCGGCAGCGCCACCTTCTCGGTGACCATGTCGATGTAATGCGCCAGCGTATGGCCGACCACTTCAGGCTGCTCATGGATTTCCTTGCCCATGAAGTGCTTGTGGTTGCCCTTGTCGACCATGTGCGCGGTCGCGGTCGATTTGACGACGTCGCGCTTCACCGGTTTGTCGTTGACGTCAAAGACATCGACGCCGGTGCGGGTCAGCACCGCCCAGTCGCCCTCTTCCAGGTAGCTGAGCGTGTCGGTGAAGGGCGCCAGCGCGATGGCGTCGGAGCCGAGAAACATCTCGCCCTTGCCGTAGCCGATGGCCAGCGGCGAACCCTTGCGCGCGCCGATCATCAGATTGTCTTCGCCGGAGAAAATGAAGGCGAGCGCGAACGCGCCGCGCAACTGCTTCAGCGCGGCTTTTACCGCCTCGACCGGCTTCTTGCCCTTGTTCATCTCCTCGGTGACGAGGTGGGCGACGACTTCGGTGTCGGTCTCGCTGCGGAACGTTGCGCCATTGGCGATCAGGCGCTCGCGCAGTTCGCGGAAGTTTTCGATGATGCCGTTGTGGACGACGGCAACGCGGTCGGTCGCATGCGGATGCGCGTTGCTTTCCGTCGGCCGGCCGTGCGTCGCCCAGCGCGTATGGCCGATGCCGATATTGCCGGCGAGCGGCTCCTGCTCGAGCTTGCCCGCGAGCGCGGCCAGCTTGCCCTCGGCGCGGCGACGCCCGAGCGCGCCGTGATCGAGCGTGGCGATCCCCGCGGAGTCGTAGCCGCGATATTCGAGACGCCGCAGCGCATCGACCAAATGCCCGGCAACCGGGCTATTCCCCAAAATTCCGACGATCCCGCACATCCGCCTGGATGGCCCCTTTTATTGACATGTTGCTTTAGCTGGCTGCGGTAAAGAAATGGAAATCAAAACGCATTTCGTTATGTGACAGCATTTACTTTTTCTTCGCTTTGGCAGCCTTGAGCGCCTGCACCTTCTTGGCCCAGCCTTCCTTGACGGTCTGCTCGCTGCGCTCCAGCGCCAACGCGTCCGCGGGCACATTCTTGGTAATGACGGAACCCGAGCCGATATAGGCGCCGTCGCCAATTTTCACCGGCGCCACCAGCGCCGAATTCGAGCCGATGAAACTGCCCGCGCCGATGTCGGTGAGGTGCTTGTTGATGCCGTCGTAGTTGCAGGTGATGGTGCCGGCGCCGATGTTGGCGCCCGCGCCAACCCGTGCATCGCCGATATAGCTCAGATGGTTGGCCTTGGCGCCATCTTCGATCTTCGCCGCCTTGACCTCGACGAAGTTGCCGATGTGCACATCCGCACCGAGCTCCGCGCCCGGTCGCAGCCGCGCATAGGGCCCGACGCGCGCGCCCTTGCCGACATGCGCACCCTCGAGGTGCGAGAAGGCGCGGATCACCGCGCCGTCGTCGACGGTGACGCCGAGACCGAAGACGACATTCGGCTCGATGGTGACGTCATTGCCGAATTTGGTATCGGTCGAGAGAAACACGGTCTCCGGCGCCACCATGGTGACGCCCGCTTCCATCGCGGCATTGCGCAGCCGGTTCTGCAACACGGCTTCGGCCTGCGCGAGTTGCGCCTTGGTATTGATGCCGAGCACGTCGTCCTCCGCGGTTTCGATCGCGACGGCCTTCAGCCCCATGTCCCGGGCGATAGCCACTGCATCCGTCAGATAGTACTCGCCTTTGGCATTTGCATTATCGATGCGCTGTAAAATCGTCAGAGCGTGCGCGCCCGACAGCGCCATCAGCCCGCCATTGACGAAATCGATCTTGCGCTGCTCGTCGCTGGCGTCGCGATGCTCGACGATTGCGGTCAGGTCGTCGCCCTTCATGACGAGACGGCCGTAACCGGTCGGATCCACGGGCTTGAAGCCGAGCACCGCTACAGCCGCGCCCTGCGCCAGCGCAGCGCGCAATTGCGTCAACGTCTCGGCCCGCACCAAGGGTGTGTCGGCGAACATCACCAGAATGTCGTCATGCTTCTTTTCGAGCGCGGCCTTGGCGGCCAACACCGCATGCGCGGTGCCGAGCCGCTCGCGCTGAACGAAAACCTGCGCGTCCGGCACCAGCTTCTTCGCCGCAGTTTCCAGCGCCCCGTGATCGGGCCCGACGACGAGCGCGATATCCGCGCCACTCACCGCGCTCAGCACGTGTTCGAGCAAGGTGCGCCCACCGATCGCGTGCAAAGCCTTCGGCAGCGACGTGCGCATGCGCGTGCCCTCGCCGGCGGCCAGCACAATCGCGAGGCAGGTTCGTTGAGGCATCTCGTCAAAACTCAGGTGTTGCTGCGGGAAAGCGCAGGCCATCGAAGCTTCGCGCCTTATAGGCCGGCCGCGCTCGGCAATGAAAGCCAGAATTGCGGGATTCTGCTAATGTTTTCAATGATTCGCAGCCCCAAACCAGCCGAGAGCACGCCGATGGCGAAGGAAAAGCCGCCTGTAGCCGGAATTCACCCCCTGCTTCGCGGTGGTTCGGTGGTGCGCCTCGCCGGCTGGGCCGGCGCAGCGCTCCTCGCCGTCGGCCTTCTGGCCCTCACGGCGCAGACTGAAATCGGCAACGAACGCCTGCAAAGTGTGCTCGCCCTGGTGAGCCCGCAACTGGCTGTCGCCAAGTCCGAGACACCGCCCGATACAGACGCCGAAGTCCGGCGTCTCGAAACCCTGGTCGTGGCGCTGACCGACGATCGCGAACGGCTGCACACCCGCATCGCCAGTCTGGAGCGCAAGCTCGAAGACACCACCGGCTCGATCAAGCAGCAGCAGGCGAGCCTCGCCGCCAAGGTCGCCGCCGCGGCCGTTCCGCCCGCCCCGCCGCCGGCGCCTGCCGCGCCGCCACCGCAGCAACAGGTCGTGCCGATCCTCGCGCCCCTGAGCATGCCCGCGACCGTCGAAAGCGTGGCGTCGTGGCCCGACAAGTCCGTGGCAAAACCGGCGCCGGAAAGCACCCCGGCTGAACAGAGCCAACCCGCCCGCGTTGCATTGGCGCCGGTCGATGAACCTGCCGCCGCACCCGAAGCGCCGCGCAAACCCGAAATCGGCATCGATCTCGGCGGCGCCGCAACACTCGATATCCTCAATGCGCGCTGGACGGCGGTGAAGGCGAACTTCGGCCCGCAGCTCAACGGGCTTTACCCGCGCGCGCAGGCCAGCACGCGATCTGGGTCTGCGAACTACCGGCTCCTCGCCGGCCCGATCCCGAACAACGCGTCGGCGGCGCAAATCTGCGCCCACTTCATCACCAACCGCATCACCTGCCGGACCGTTAGATTTGAAGGCGAGCGTCTGGTACAACGGTAGTTATGAAGTTGTTTCTGCCCAGTGCGCGTGCCACCAACGTTCTGCTGATCGTCGGTTTCATCTCGATCGGATACGCGCTGTACATCCGCTACACCGCGCTTGAGGTGTCATCCGTCGGTCTCGCCTGCGCCGCCGGACTCGACACCTGGCTCTGCACATCGCGCAAAATCGTCGTGGCGCTGCATCAGAACGCGGTGTTCGGTATCGGCGCGCTGATCATTGCCGCGATCAACCTGCTGCGGCCATCGCTTGTTCTGTTTGCGGTGGCGTTGGCGCTCGCCTGCCTCGGCGTCGTGCTGTTCAACATCGTCCTTTCGGCGCTGGCCGGCGGACTGCTGATCCTCAGCCTCGCGCGTCGCGCACCTGAATCAGACTGACTGCGACCGCGGCAAGCGCCACGCAGGTCCAGAGAGCCTGCCAGTTCGTCAGCATCTCATTGAACGCGATATACGGCACCGATAGCGCGAGCACGAGCGCGCCGAGCACTTCCGCGGCGCCCCGTTCCCCGGCGGGCCGCGGCATGATCAATGAATGCAGCAGGAACGGCACCGCGGCCGCAGTCAGCGGCGCGAACGGGAAATCGCGATAGCGCGGATCGAAGACCAGGCCGAGCGCGCAGATGAGCGCGAGCAACATGGTCGCGATCATGACGACGCCGAGAACCCACTGCAGTCTGTCGGTGGTGCGTTCGCTCAGCGGACCCAGCAGCCGCGAAAACCGCGGCAATGCCGTGCCGCGCATCATGGCGATGCTGACCACGATAGGTGACGCGACGGCGACCGCCGCATAAGCCAGTGAGCGCGACCAGCCGGCGAGATACAGACTTTCAAGCGGCACATTGGCCACCGTCCACCCGATCAGGCCACCGGCGATCGCATTGCCGGTGACGCCAAGCCACAACGGCAGCGGGATGATGTCGGACCGGCGATAGATCCACGCCGCGCCAAACACGATGACGGCAAACGCAATGCCGCCGGCCGCCTGCAGCTTCCAATGCGGATGGTTGGAAACGCCAAGCCCCCATTCGAATTTCTGCGCCCGGTCGGCGTCGTTGTAGAAGCCCCAATGGCCGCCGACGGTGCCTTCCAGCGCCCGCTTCCACGGCTGGTCATAGGCTTCGATGACGTTGACATGGATGTTGTCGCGCTTGGCCAAGGCCAGCACGTCCTGAATGACCCGCGCCTGATTGCCCGGCGACGGCAACGCGCCCTCGCGCATGCGGCCGGCGCTCGGCCAGCCGACTTCGCCGATGATGACTTCTTTGCCGGCGAAGGCCTGCGCCATCTGCCGGTGGATCGCGGCGACATGGGCGCCCGCCTCGGCGGTCGCGATCGGGAAGTCCTCCCAATACGGCAAGATATGGATGGTCAGGAAATCGACCGCTGCCGCCACCTCGCGGCTGCGCAGCCAGAACTCCCAGACATCGGCATAGGTTACCGGAACCTTCACCCGCGCCTTGGACTGGCGGATCAGGTTGGCCAGATCAGGGGCGGACAAATCGCCGCGGAGCAGCACTTCGTTGCCGACCACCAGCGCCCGGACGGCATCCGGATAGCGATTGACCAGGTCGATCGCCAGATCCATCTGGATCTTGGTCTTGATGGGGTCGCCCGATACCCAGAACCCCTGAAGAACCTTGAGGCCAAGCTTCTGGGCGATGGGCAGCACGTGCTCCAGGCCCTGATCGGCCGAGTAAATCCGGACGCAGTCGGTCAGTTTGGCGAGCTGGGTCAGGTCCTGCTCGATCCGGGCCGCGGGGATGGCAGTTTCAACGTTGAACGGGGTCTCGAGCCCCCGGAACGGCGCATAGGAAATGCACCAGAGCTTCTCGCCGGGATGCAGGCCCTGCGGCATCGCGACCGGCGCGCCGAGCCAGGCCCAAACGCTGGCGATAAACGTCGCCGCGACGGCGAGGCAGACAAGTCCGAGGCGCATCAGAAACCCACCGAACCGGCACAAAGCGGCCGGCAAACCGGCTTACCGTTAGCATAGCGCAAAGCCAAGGTCCGCCTTTAAGCACAAGACATTGAAATGCTGGACAAGATAGCCCCGCTCGGGCCAAGTTTTGCCGGCGGCGGAAATCGGTTCAGGAGCCGGGGGCGAGCATTCCAAGACAAGATCAATCGGGCCCTTCGGACGGCTTGTGCCGTATTAGCGTCCCAATCCAGTATCAAAGACACCCGCATTCGGGCGGGCAAGCTCAGTCAAACATCGGCGGGAAGATGCCGTTTACGGTCAAGTTGCGTCAGTTTTGCGTTGTGTCAGTTGCGGCGGCCTTCACGCTCGCCGGCAGTGCGGCCTTTGCTCAGAGCGGTGGCGGAAATAACGCCAAACCGCCCGAAACGCCGAAAGCGGCTGCGGACGTGGTCAAGGAAGGCCAGAAGAAAATAGACGATGTCGTCGAGGCGACGAAGCTTCTGACCGGCCCTGCGGGCAATCCGGAATGCGTCCGGTTGGGTACTAACGTCGTCAGTCGTCTGTGGAATGACGACCTCGACACCGCCAGCCGCCATTACGACTTTTACGACCGTTTCACGTGCCCGAGCGCCCATATTCAGGCCGCTTATCGCTGCGTTTTGCGTCAGGGCAACCTCGACGCCAAGAACCAGGAAAAGCTCAATACCCGGGTCCGGGACTGCTGGCTGAATCCTGGCCTGCCGCCAGCCGAACCGGTCGCCGCGACCACCGCCACCCCGCCTGCTTCTGATGGAACGGGCGCCAAATAGCCCCGTTGTCCATTCGATAAAAAACTTGTCGCGGCCATGCGCATGACAAGGAATTGCCATGTGTGAGTTTTACTTGAAAGCAGTCCTGATGCCGAGGTATGCTGCGCCGCAGCAGATCAAGCTTTGGCTGAGCCCAGGGGACGGGTTCGAGGATTTGCCACTCTGCCCCATTTGGTAGTGAGTCGATGCGCACCGTTGCTGCCGTAATCGCCCTCGTGGCGTGCGTGCATGCTGGGTTATGGGCTCTGGCCCAGGACCATATTTCAGCCCCCAATTACGATGGCCAACTGGCCAGCGTTTCATACGCTCCCTTCGAAGGTAACGTGAATCCCGATGCCGTTGGCAAAGCCAGCATCGAACGCATTCGCGCCGACTTGAAGCAACTCGCGCCGATGACGCGCGCGGTGCGTACCTATTCCTCCACCGGCGGCGTCGAGAACGTTCCGGCGGTGGCGTCGGAAGTCGGCCTCCGCGTCTCAGTCGGCGCCTGGCTCGACAAGGACAAGGATCGCAACGAACGCGAAATCCGTAACGTCATCGATCTCGCCAAGCGTCACAGCAACGTTTCGAGCGTCGTGGTCGGTAACGAAACGATCTACCGCGAT
>CAIYTE010000147.1 GCA_903929045.1 uncultured Hyphomicrobiales bacterium | reverse complement strand
CGCTGCGGCTGCGCGGCTCGTTCTTCGCTATCGCCACCCTGGCGCTCGCGGTCGTGCTGCAAACCCTGGTCGTGAACTGGGATTTCGTCGGCGGCTCGCGCGGCGCCTACATCATACGGCCGGAAACGCTCGAACTGGCGGGCGGCTTCGAGATCCACTACATCGAATATCTGTTCTTCCTGATGCTGGTGCTGACGGTGATCGCGATCATTACGGCGCGCACCATCGAGCGCTCGCAGCTCGGTTTCGGTTTTGCCACCATCCGCGACGATGAACTCGCCGCCGAAGCCTCCGGCGTGCCGACGCTCCGCGTGAAGCTGATCGCGACGACCTTGTCCGGCGCCTTCATGGGCATGGCGGGCGCGCCGTTCCCCTATTACATCGGCTACCTGCAGCCTTCGTCGGCCTTCGGTCTGGAATACGCCGTCAACTCCATCGCCATGCCGATGATCGGCGGCACGACGAGCTGGATCGGACCGCTGGTCGGCGCCATCCTGCTCGGCTCGGCGCAGCAATATGCCACCGTCACCATTTCCTCCGCGGTCAATCTGTTGATCGTCGGCCTGATGCTGGTCGGCTTCGTCATCATCGCGCCGAACGGCATCGTCGGCCTGGTGCAGGAACGTATCCGCAAGTGGAGGCAGCCATGACCGTGCTGCTCCACGTCGACAACATCACCAAGCGTTTCGGCGGCTTTGTCGCGCTGGACGGCGTTAATCTCGAAGTCAAAGCCGGCGAGCGGCTCGGCCTGATCGGCCCGAACGGCTCCGGCAAGAGCACGCTCGTCAACTGCATCTGCGGCACTTTGCAGAACGAGAACGGCCATATCCGCTTCAACGGCCAGAAGCTCGACGGGCTCGACGCACATCAGCGCACGCATCGTGGTCTGGCGCGCAGCTTCCAGCTGCCGCGCCCGTTCCACAGCATGAACCTGCTCGACAATCTGCGCGTGCCGCTGCTCTACACCGTGCATTCGCGGCTCGGGCCGCTGCGCTCGCCGGGCGATCTCGATTCCCGCTGTCTCGAATTGCTAGAGATGGTCGGGCTCGCCGCCAAGGCCAAGCAGATGCCGCGCGACCTGACGCAGGTCGAAATGCGCAAGCTCGAACTTGCGCGCGCCGTCGGCGCCGAGCCGAAGCTGCTGATCGCCGACGAATCCATGGCGGGCCTGTCGCATTCCGAAATCGACGACATCCTGAAGCTACTGATGCGTCTCAACGAGACCGGCATCACCGTCATCATGATCGAGCACATCATGAGCGCGGTCATGAGCTTCTCGCAGCGCTTGGCGGTGCTGGTGACCGGCAAGAAAGTCGCCGACGGCAAGCCGGAAGACGTCGTGCGTGATCCTGAAGTGGTGAGGGCTTATCTTGGCCAGTAGCATCACCATCGAAAACGTTCACGCCGCCTACGGCGCGGTGCGAGTCATCCATGACGTGTCGATGACCGCCAACCCGGGCGAGACCGTCGCCCTGCTCGGCACCAACGGCAATGGCAAAAGCACCTTGATGAAGTGCATCATGGGCATCGTACGCCCCGCCGAAGGCCGGATCATCGCCGATATCGACGGCGTGAAGCATAATCTAGTCGGCATGAAGACCGAGGACATCGTCGACCTCGGCATCGCGTTGGTGCCGGAAGGCCGCCGTCTGTTTCCGAAACTGACGGTCGAGGAAAACCTGCTGATCGGCGCCTCGCGGCCCAAGGCGCGCGCGCATATCAAGAACAATCTGGCCTTCAGCTTCGAGGCCTTCCCGCGCCTTGCCGAGCGGCGCAATCAGCTCGCAGGCTCGATGAGCGGCGGCGAACAGCAGATGCTGGCGCTGGCCCGCGCGCTGATGCTGGCGCCGAAGATCCTGCTGGTCGACGAACCTTCGGTCGGCCTCGCGCCCTTGCTCGTCGCGCGCACCATCGACGCCATCAAGCAGCTCAAGGAGCACTACCAGCTCACGGTGCTGATGGCGGAGCAGAACTTCACGCAGGCCATCCGCATCGCCGACCGTGGCTACGTCATCGTCCACGGCAAGATCGCCTTCGAGGGCCGTTCGGCGGACGAACTCAACAACAACGACCTAATCCGCCAGTTTTATCTGGGGATGTAGCGTTATCCGTCACCCTGAGGTGCGCGGCGAAGCCGCGCCTCGAAGGGCGACGGCCCGGCCGTGGCCGTGCATCCTTCGAGGCTCGCCGTAAAGGCGGCTCGCACCTCAGGATGACGGATCAAGAAAAAACGGCGCGGGATGGCTCCCGCGCCGTCTGCATTTCAGCCTGTAACGCGACGCCTTACTTCGCGTTCTCGTAGGGGTAGATCACCTTGCCGGTGGCCATCGACGGCGGAGTCAGCACGGTCTGCACCGCCATGCCGCGCCACTGCTCGATGTCATTACCGTCCTTCACGTCATGATACTGCACCTGCATCATGCCGGAGGTGGTCCACTCGCCGCCGGGGCCGTATTTGAAGTCGCCCATGATGGTCTTGAGCGTCGTCTTCTTCAGCACCTCGGCGATCTTGGCATCTTCGAGGCTCTTGGCGCCTTCGATGCCCTGCCGCAGCACGTCGAGATAGGTGTAGCCCCAGCCGCCGAGGTAGTAGCCGAGCGGATCGACACCTTCGGCGCCCGCACGCGCCTGATACTTCTTGAAGAAGTCGGCCGCGGGAGCCAACGACTTCTCGGTCGGAACAAACGTCTCGTAATTCACGAAACCGTTCATTTTGGAGCCAAGCTTCTGCTTGAACACGGTGGCCTGCAAGCCGACCATGGCGCCGCCGATAATCTTCGGCTTGTAGTTGGCTTCCTTGACCGCCAGCACGATGCCGACCGACGACAACGGATAAGAGCACACAACGACGATGTCGGCGTTCGTCGCCTGCACCGCACGCACGATCGGCGAGAAGTCGGTGGTGCCCGGCGGGAAGGTCTTGTCGTACACGATCTTGAGCTTGTTATCGTTCGAGTTCGTGCGCGCGCCGTCGCAGGCGTTGCGCGAGAACTCGGCGTCTTCGGCGACCAACGCGACGGTGGTCGGCTTCGGCGTCTGCGCCAGCGCGACCTGGAACAGGCCCTCGGTGAAGGACGGCTTGGTCTTCGGGCCGGTCGGGATCACCGAGAAGTAGTTCGGATATTTGAACTCGCCGTTGGCATCGAGACCGAACAAGGTCACGAAGGTTTTTTTCTTCTGCATGATCACGGGCATCGCCGGCGCGATCATGTTGGTGGCGTAGCCCGAGACCACGAGTTCGACTTTGTCGACGTCGAGCAGCTTGGTGTAGATGCCGGGAACGGTCGAGGGGTTGGACTGATCGTCGTAATAGACCAGCTTGACCGGACGGCCGAGCACGCCGCCCTTGCCGTTGATCTCTTCTTCCCAGACCTTCATGCCGAGCAGCGTCTGCTTGCCGTTGGCGGCGAGCGGCCCGGTTAGCGCCATGCTGAAGCCGATCTTGATCGGCTCCTTGTTCTGCGCGCCGGCATTCACGCCGGACATCGCCAGGGCCGCGAGCGTGGCGCCCGCAATGCCGGCCAGAGTCCGGAATTTCAGTTTGTTCAGCATCGTGTTTCCTCCCGCGGAATCCGTTTTTTATAGGTTCCCGATCATGCCAGCGCGGCGGCCAATGGTCCATCCGCCAAATCGCCGGGCGGCCCTCCTTTCCAGATCATTTCGCACCGCAATAAGACGCCGTTGCCCACTGATCGCCTGGGGTCAGCGGCATGGGCAGAAGGCCTTGTGCTGGCCACGCACGCCTTCAATATGCGGGCCATAATAAACGGAGAAACTGGGAAATGCCGCGCACGCTCATCGACATTTCGATCCCGCTGGAAAACGACGTCGCCGCCGATCCGCCGGGCTACGGTCCCGCGATCCAGTACCTCACCCACGAGGACACCGCGCCGGACATTCTCAAGTTCTTCCCGGGCCTAAAAAAGGAAGACCTGCCGGACGGCGAAGGCTGGGGCTTCGAATGGGTCAAGCTGTCAACGCATTGCACGACGCACCTCGACGCGCCCTACCACTTCGCCTCTACCATGGACCGCGGCAAGCGCGCGTTGACCATCGACGAGGTGCCGCTGGACTGGTGTCTGCAGCCGGCGGTGAAACTCGACTTCCGTCATTTCCCGGACGGCTATGTCGCCACCGCGAAAGATGTGGAAATGGAACTCAAGCGCATCGGTCATACACTTTCGCCGCTTGAAATCGTCGTCGTGAATACGAGCGCTGGTGCTGCTTATGGCCAGCCGGATTACGTGTCACGCGGCTGCGGCATGGGTCGCGAAGCAACGCTCTATCTCACCGAGCGCGGTGTGCGCGTCACCGGCATCGACGGCTGGAGCTGGGATGCCCCGTTTGTGCACACCGTGAAGAAATACATGGAGACCAAGGACGCCAGCTTGATCTGGGAAGGCCATCGCGCCGGTCGCGAGATCGGCTACTGCCATATCGAGAAGCTACACAATCTCGAAGCGCTGCCGTCCAAGGGCTTCATGGTGAGCTGCTTCCCGGTGAAAATCCGCGGCGGTTCCGCCGGCTGGACGCGCGCTGTCGCCATCATCGACTAGGATGATTTGCATTGCTGCTTGAGGCGCACTGCAACGAAAGGTAGCATCCCTCCCAACAAGAAGACGGCGGCTTCAGGCCGCAACAAACATCCTGGGAGGGATCACCGTGGACAGACGCAATTTCGTTGCCGGTAGCGCCGCTGTAGCCGGAGCGCTCGCCGCCGGACCGGCCTTTGCGCAGGACGCCTATCCGTCACATCCGATTACGGTGATCAATCCATTCCCGCCAGGCGGCGCGTCCGACGTCGTGACGCGGCCGCTCGCTGCCGTGCTCGAGCCGATCGTCAAACAGCCGATAGTGATCGATACCAAGGCCGGCGCCGCGGGTGCGGTCGGCGCGCAGGTCGCCGCCGCCGCCAAGCCCGACGGCTACACCTTGCTGTCGCACATCACGTCGATCTCGGGCTTTGCCGAAGTCGACAAACTGTTCGGCCGCCAGCCCAAATTCACCCGGGCCGATTTCATTCCGCTGGCGCGCTTCGTCGCCGATCCGTGCGTGCTGATCGTCAACGACCAGCAGCCCTACAAGACGCTGAAGGATTTCACCGACGACGCCAAGAAGCGTCCCGACGAAATCATCTTCTCCTCGTCGGGCCTCTACAGCGCGCTGCATATTCCGATGGCGCTGTATCAGAAAGCCGCCGGCGGCCTGAAGATGCGCCATCTCCCGACCAATGGCGGCGGACCGGCGCTCACTGCCCTGCTCGGCAACAACGCCCAAGCCCTGGCCTCGTCCGTCTCCGCCTGTCTCGCCCAGATCAAGGCTGGAAAGGCCAAGCCATTGGCCTTGTTCGGCGGCCAGCGCTCCAAGGCGCTGCCCGATGTCCCGACCATGAAAGAACTCGGCTATAATATCGAATATTATCTCTGGGTCGGCATGTTCGCGCCCAAGGGCACGCCGCCGGCCGCGATCACCTACCTGCGCAACGTGCTCAAACAGGCGGCACTGACCGAGCAGTTCAAGACGTCGATGACCAATCTCGGCCAGGACGTCGAATTCCTCGACCAGCCGGAATTCGCGGCGTTCTGGGACGCCGACGCCGCCCGCATCGAAGACGCCGTGCGCGAAATCGGCCGCGTGCAGGGGTAATCGCCTGCGCGTAAAAAGAGCCATCCCCCGCGCCCGTTCGCGCGACGAGGGATAGCGCGCGGCTCCAATTTCGACTAGCAAACAGGCCGTAAGCTGGCACCAAGCCGGCAGTGAACGCTTTTGGAGGATTCCATGGATCGCCGCCGTTTTGTTATCGGCACCGCCGCCACCACCGCAGCCTTGGCGACCGGCCAGGCCACCGCGCAGGAGGCCTTTCCGACCCACGCCGTGACCATCATCAACGCCTTCCCGCCGGGCGGCATCAACGACATCGTGACACGGCCGCTGGCCTCGACGATGGAGCCGATCCTAAAACAGCCGGTCGTCGTCGAAACCAAAGCCGGCGCCGCCGGTCAGGTCGGCGCGCAGGTTGTTTCCGCCGCCAAGGCCGACGGCTACACCATCCTGTCGCACAACACCGGCATCTCCGGTTACGAGGAAGTCGACAAGCTCTTCGGTCGCCCGGTGAAGACCAAGCGCTCTGACTTCGTGACATTGGCGCGCATCGTCGCCGATCCGGTACTGTTTCTGATCAATGCCGAGCTGCCCTACAAGACGTTCAAGGAATTCCTTGAAGCCACGAAAAAGCCGGACGCCGCTTTCGTGTTCTCGTCGGGCGGCCTCTATGGCGCCACGCATCTGCCGCTGGCCTATCTCGAGAAGGTGACCGGCTCGCTGAAGATGCGCCATCTTCCGACCAATGGCGGTGGCCCGGCCATCACCGCGATCCTCGGCAACAACGCGCAGGCGACGACCCAATCGGTGTCGGCGACCTTGTCGCACATCAAGTCCGGCAAGCTGCGCGCGCTCGGTTCGTTCGGCGGCGAGCGTTCGAAGTTCGTGCCCGATGTTCCGACCTTCAAGGAGATGGGCTACGACGCCGAGTACTATCTCTGGGTCGGCCTGTTCGCGCCGAAGGCCACGCCCGCGCCGGTCGTCACAACGCTGCGCGCCGCCATCAAGCAAGCCGCCAACAGCGACGCGTTCAAAACCGTGCTCGCCAATGCCGGCCAGGAGCTGGCCTATCTCGACGGACCGGACTTTCAGAAGTTCTGGGACATCGACGGCAAGCGCTCCGACGAGGCCGTTGTGTTGATCGGCAAGCAGTAGGTTTAAACGGCGTCTCCGCGGAGCTTGTGCTGCGCGGGGACGCCACTACAGTCGCCGGAAATTTGTCAGGTGGCGGCGCCACGGCGCAAAGCCCCCCAGTTGTATGAGTCCAAGGTATGAAGCTGCGTGCCGATCACATCGCCGGTGCTGCATTTATCCTGTTCGGTCTTGGCATCTTTGCGCTGAGCGGCGACCTGCCGACCGGACAATTGTCGATGCCGGGCTCCGGCTTCCTGCCCAAGATTACCGCTGGTTTCACAATTTTGTTCGGCCTGCTGCTGGCGTTGCGCGCCGGCGAAAGCCCTGCGGTGTCGGAAGTCGACTGGAGCGGCGGCAAGCACGCGCTGCTGGTGACGATCATCAGCGCCATCGCCATCTATTTCTACGCCCAGTTCGGTTTCATCGTGACGATGAGCGTGATGATGATCGCGCTGCTGCTGATCATCGAACGGCAGAACCCGATCCGCGCCGTTGCCTACAGCCTCGGCATCGTGCTGCTGACCTACGTGTCGTTCGTCTACGGCCTCAAGACGCCGTTGCCTGAATTCAGCTGGTTAGGATAATCGCCCGTGGAAACCACCCTGCTCAGTCTCGCCCACGGATTTGCCGTCGCCTTCCAGCCCGACAATCTCTGGTACGCCTTTCTCGGCTGCCTCGTCGGCACGCTCGTCGGTGTGCTGCCGGGCATCGGCCCGCTATCCGGCATTTCGATTCTGCTGCCGGTGACCTTCGGCCTCAACGCCACGCAAGCCGTCATCATGCTCGCCGGCATCTATTACGGCTCGCAATATGGCGGCTCGACCACGTCGATCCTGATGCGCATCCCGGGCGAAGCGTCGTCGGTGATGACGTGTATCGACGGCAATGCCATGGCGCGCAAAGGCCGCGCCGGCTCCGCGCTCTGCATCGCCGCCGTCGGCTCGTGGGTCGCCGGCACGTTCGGCGTCATCATGCTGACCATCGTGGCGCCGCCGCTCGCCATCATCGCGCTGAAATTCGGCCCGCCGGAATACACCGCGCTGCTGATCCTCGGCCTCATCTTCCTCGCCTATATGTCGTCGACCTCGCTGGTGCGCACGCTGCTAATGGCCTGCATCGGCCTGTTGCTCGGCATGATCGGCATCGACAACATGACCGGCCACTTCCGCTACGCCTTCGACCTGCCCGAACTCGGCGATGGCATCGGCATCGTGCCGGTCGCAGTCGGCTTGTTCGGTCTCGGCGAAATCCTGTCGACGCCGAGCCACAAGGTGGTCGGCGAAGTCATCGCGCCGAAATTCCGCGAATTGCTGCCGAACCGTCAGGAATGGAAAGAAGCCTCCTGGCCGATCGCGCGCGGCACGGTGCTCGGTTTCATCATCGGCATCATCCCCGGCTCGGCGCACATCATTTCGAGCTTCCTGTCGTATGCGCTGGAAAAGAAGCTGTCGAAGCATCCGGAAGAATTCGGCAAGGGCGCCGTCGCCGGCGTCGCCGGACCTGAATCCGCGAATAACTCCGCTTCAACTGGCGCTTTCGTGCCGATGCTGGCGCTCGGCATCCCGACCGGCCCCATCACCGCGGTGCTGATCGGCGCGCTGATGGTGCACGGCGTCAACGCCGGCCCGCAGCTCGTCACCGAGCATCCGGACGTGTTCTGGGGCTTCGTCGCCTCGATGTATGTCGGTAATCTGATGCTGTTGCTGCTGAACCTGCCACTGGTCGGCCTGTTCGTCAGCGTGCTGCGGATTCCCTACGCCTATCTCTATCCGCTGATCATCATGTTCTGCATCGTCGGCGTCTACGAGGTGAGCCACTCCATCGTCGACGTCTGGATCATGCTGATCATGGGTCTGTTGGGCTACGCGCTGCGCAAGTTCAACTTCGATCCGGCGCCGCTGGTGCTCGGTCTCGTCATCGCGCCTTTGTTCGAGCAGAGCCTGCGGCAGTCGCTGATCATGTCGAACGGCGATTATCTGATCTTCTTCACCCGGCCGATCGCGCTGTCGCTGCTCGCGATCTGCGCCATCCTGCTGATCATGTCCGCGGTCAGCTTCGTCATGAAGAAGAAGGACTGGCGCCAGACTTTGGCGGAAGCCGAAGCCGGAGAGACGCAGCCTTAGCTCCCGTCACCCTGAGGAGCGAGCGCAAGCGAGCCTCGAAGGGCGACGGGCCGTTCATCCTTCGAGGCGCGCAAGAGCGCGCACCTCAGGATGACGGTTAAGCAGCGCTGTCCCTCGCGTGCAGCGCCATGCCGATCAGCGCGACGCCGCCGAACATCATGTTGATGCCGACGAGCAGGCCGATGGCCCAGGCCGCCGTGCTCGGCAGGCCGGCGAGGATCATGACCGCCAGCACCAGATCGACGATGCCGCTGACCAGCATGAAGCCCCAGCGGCCCGACAATTCGCGGCGGTGATCGAGCGCGAACATGATGCTGGCGACGCCTTCGATGATGAAGAAGGCGATCAGGACGTATGTCAGCGTCAGCGCGCCCTGCACCGGCTGCGCCAAAAGCACACCGCCGGCGAGCACGGCGAGCGCTGCCGAAATTAGAGCCCACCAGAAGCCCGGCGCGTTGCGCATCATGAAGGTCGTGAACAGGCCGACGACGCCGCTGACCAGAAACAGCCAACCGACCATGATGGTCACGGCAAGCGTCGCCAGCGGCGGCGATACGACCGCGGCCAAGAGGCCGAGCACCACCAAGACGATGCCCTCGACGAGATAGAGCTTCCAATGCTGATGCAGCGCGTTGGCGACGGCGCTCTGAATCTTTTCGAAATCCGGCTGATTGGACGACATGACGTGCTCCTCTAGACCCCTGCTCTCAAGCCTAGCCTATTTTTGGACGAAATCGGCGCATTTCTGGATGGCGGCGTCGGCACCCCACGGCATGATCGGCACGCTCGACGTCGAGTTCTTCGGCGAGCCTTCGATGATGCGGTCGCTATAGACCATGTAGACCAGCACGTTGCGTTTCACATCGCAGCCACGGACAATCTGCATCTTCTTGAAGAACAGCGAGCGGCGCTGACGGAAGACATCCTCGCCCTGCTCGAACTTGTTCTTGAACTTGATTGGCCCGATCTGACGGCAGGCGAGTGAAATGTCGGACACTTCCTCGGCGACGCCGATCCAGCCCTTGAAGCCGCCGCGCTCCGGCACGGTGAAGTGGCAAGCCACGCCCTCCACTTCCGGATCGTCCAGACCATAGGTCGCGAGCTTGTCGTTCGGCGTCAGCCACTTGAAAACGGTGGAACGCTTGAAGATGAGGTCCGGCTCGTCCGCCGCGTGCGACGGGGCGGCGCTGACGACAAGAAAAGCGGCGGCAAGACAGGCCAGAACAAATCGCAAGGAAGCCTCCTGTGGCATTCCCCGCGACATAAGAAGCCGCCGCGCAAGGCGGTAGAGGCCCTGCGCGGCGATGTTGGTCCAGCGGCGCTTTTATTTGCGCCGTTTATTTCAGCCAGGTGAACAGGTTCGCTGGGAAATCGGCGGCGTAGCGCTTCTCCGACGGCTCCGGCCGCAGCTCCGGCCGCGGGCTGGCCTCGGGATCGACCGCCCTGCGGTACAGATGCCAGGTGGCATGGCCGAGCACCGGCACCACGACCGTGAGGCCGAGGAAGAACGGGATCGAACCGACGAACAGCAGCGCCGCGACGATCAGGCCCCAGGCGGCCATGGTCGCCGGATTTTTCAGCACAACCTGGACCGACGTCATCAGCGCCACGGCGGCGCCGACATCGCGGTCCACCAGCAGCGGGAACGACATCGCACCGATGGCCAACACCGTCACTGCGAAGATGAGCCCGACGCCGTTTCCGAGCACGACCAACGCCCAGCCCTGCGAGGTGGTGAGCACATCATGCGCGAACTGCGTCATGGAGACCGGATCGGCATAGCCGAAGGTCGCGATGTAGATGGCGTTCGCCACCGCCATCCAGAGGCCGAACACCGTCAGCAGCACGAGGCCCAGCGCGACGATCGAGCCGAACGAGGACGATCGCAGCACGTCGAAACTGTGCGAGATCGACGCGTTCTCGCCCGCCTCCCGGCGGCGGCTGAGTTCATACAAGCCCAGAGCCGCGAAGGGGCCGACCAGCGCAAAGCCTGTCGCCAATGGATAGATCAGCGGCAGCACCGAATAACCGAAGGCCAGCCGCGCCGCGACCATGCCGATGATCGGATAAATCAGGCACAGAAAGATGGCGTGTGTCGGCATCGCATTGAAGTCCGCGAAACCCTGACGCAATGCGTAACCGAGGTCGCGCATCGTGATGGTCCGCACACCGACATGGGTCGATGCACTCTCGGCGCCGAGCAGAACGTGGGAGTAAGCCATGCGTAGCCTCCTGAAGCGGTTGAGCTCAGGGGCTCGTGGGCGCGATTGGCGACGTGGGTCTCAAGCGACTCACGGGTCATGCCACGAGCCTCGGACGGGTTTAGTCTAACCCAATCCGAGGCTGGCAGTTCCTTAAAACGCACGCCGCTTCAAGTTTCGATTGTGCGCTGCGGCGGCGCTAGGCCCACAACCGCTCTGCTTCCATACCGGTGTAGATATCGGCGACATAGTCGCCATAACCGTTGAACTTCAGTGTCGGCTTGCGTTCGCCCGTACCGATGATTTCCTCGCTGGCCTGGCTCCAGCGCGGATGCGGGACTTCCGGGTTCACATTGGCCCAGAAGCCGTACTCCGACGCCTGCAAGGCTTCCCACATGCCTTTCGGCCGCTGCTCGACGAAAGAGAAGCGTACGATCGACTTCACCGATTTGAAACCATACTTCCACGGCACGGCGAGGCGCAGCGGCGCGCCCATCTGCTTGGCGATCGGATGGCCGTAAGCGCCGGTGGCGAGGAAGGCGAGATCGTTGGTCGCTTCCGCCATGCTGAGACCTTCGACATAAGGCCACGGATACCAGCTCTGCTTCTGCCCAAACGCCATCTTTGGATCCATGAAGGTTTCCATGCGCAAATATTTCGCCGAGCCCAATGGCTTCGCGAAATCGACCAGCTTGCGTACCGGGAAACCGCTCCAGGCGATCGCCATGCTCCACGCTTCGACGCAGCGATGGCGATAGGCGCGCTCTTCGATGGTCATCTTGCGGATGAGCTCGTCGATGCCGATCTCGATCGGCTTTTCGACGAGACCGTCGATCTTCACCATCCACGGCCGCGTGCGCAGCACCTGCGCCGACGATCCGATCGTCTTCTGCGAACCGAATTCGTAGAAGTTGTTGTAGTTGGAATTGATCTTCTCGTCGGTGACCGGGCGGTCGAGCACGAATTTTTCGTTGCGCTTGGCCGGATAGAGATCGGACGTGGGGTCCGGCAAATTGGCGGCGTCGCTGGCGCGTTGCGCCAACGCGACACCCGGTGCAAGCGCCAAAGCGCTGGCCGAGCCGGCGAGAAAGCTGCGGCGATTAAAGAAAGTGTGTTCGGGGGTGAGGTCGCGGTCAGCGATCTCCCAGCCCCGTCGGCGAATGACATTCATGGTTGCGAATCCCTCCGGATACGGCCCGCCAGAACTACGGTGCCGCCGGATCACAGGCAAGTCACGAACAGGTCACGGGATTATTCCCCTCCCCCGCGAGCGCTTGCGAGTGTGGGGAGGGGTCTGGGGTGGGGGCCTTTTTAAAAGCAGCTGCACCGCGGCAGCCCCCACCCGGCTCGCCATAGCGCGTTGCAGACGCGCGTCAACGCGCTTATGGCTCGCCACCCTCCCCGCGCTTCGCGGGTGAGGGAAATCAAGCCGCCGCCGCGTTCTTTCTCGCCGCCACGATCTGGTCCGCCGTGCGGCCCGTCAGTTCCGCCATGTGGTCGAACGTATAGGTGAACGAGCCGACGCCGGCGGTCGCCGAACGCACCTCGACGATGAGGTCGCCGATTTCCGCCTCCGCCATCTGCGCGCGCACCGTGTCCCAACCGTCCCAGCCCTCGCGGGTGTCGAAGCCGAGGATGTGACCACGCCGCCCGGACAAAATGGCGTTGATCTTCGCCGTGGCATCGCTCGGACACACGATCTCGACCAGATAGATCGGCTCCAGCAGCACCGGCTGACATTGCGGCAGCCCTTCCACCATCGCCGTGCGCCCGGCAATGCGGAACGCCATGTCGGAGGAGTCGACCGTGTGATACGAGCCATCGGTCAGCGCGACCGTGACGTCGACCACCGGAAAGCCGAGCGGCCCGTGCTTGAGCGCGTCCTGCACGCCCTCTTTCACCGCCGGAATGTAGTTGCGCGGCACGACGCCGCCGACAATGCGGTCCTCGAACTTAAAACCGGCAGACCTTGGCAGCGGCTTGATCTCGAGCACGACATCGCCGAACGCACCATGACCGCCTGACTGTTTCTTGTGCCGTCCACGCAAGGTGACCGGCTTGCGGATGGTTTCGCGATAACCGACGGCCGGCGGGCGTGAGGTCACCGGCACGCTGTAGCGGTCGGCGAGCCGCTCGGTGGCGACGCGCAGATGCATCTCACCCTGCCCCCAGATCACGATCTCATGGCTTTCGGTGTTGTGATCGACGCGCAGCGACGGATCTTCCTCGGTCAGCTTGGTGAAGGCGACGCCGAGCTTGACGTCGTCCTTGCGCTCCTTGGCCTGCACCGCCATCGCCAGCACCGGCGGATAGGGAACGGCTTTCGGGATCGCTTTCCGCGCCTGCCGGCCGGACGACAAGGTGTCGCCGGTCTTGGCGGATTCCAGCTTGCCAAACGCAACGGTATCGCCGGCGGAAGCCTCCCCGCGTTTGGTGAAGTTCAAACCCATGGCGTTGAAGACGCCGGAGATGCGGCCCACTTCGGTCGTGGGCGTCGAGAAGGTCGTGCCGTCACCGGCGGCGCCCGTCAGCAGCCGGACCATCGACATCTTACCACCGTGCTGGGTGTGGAACGTCTTGAGCACCAGCGCCACCGCGTCATAGCCGTGCTTGACGCCGAGCCGCGCCGCCGTCTCCGCGATGCCCGGCGCCTCATGCCGCAGCGCCTTCAACAGCCGCAGCACGCCGTTCGCGCGCGTGGCGCAACCGAGCAGCACCGGACAGACAATGCGCTCGCGCAATTCCTTGGCGAGGTCGTCGAAGATCTTGGCGCGCGGAGGCTCGATGTCCTCGAGCAACTGCTCCATCAGTTCGTCGTCGTGATCGGCCAGCGTCTCCAGCATGGAGAAGCGCGCTTCCTTTTCGCGCGAGCGATCTTCGCCATCGAGCGCGACGATTTCGGAGGCGGCGTGCTCCTTGTAGACAAAGGCCCGCTCCAGCGCGAGATCGACAAAGCCGGCGACGATCTCGTTCTTCCAGATCGGAATCTGCCGCAGCAGCAACGGCACACGCGACGCCGGCTGCAACAGCTTCAGCGTCTCGCGCACGCGCCGGTCCGCCTTGTCGATCTTGTTGAGGAACAGAAAGTGCGGAATGTTCTGGTCTTCGAGTTCGCGCAGGATCAGCTGAAGCTGCGGCACCTTCTTGTCGTCGGCTTCGCAGACCACGACGGCGGCGTCGACCGCCGGCAGCACGCTGCGCATGTCGTGAATGAATTCGATGGAGCCGGGGCAATCGATAAAAGTGTAGCTCTCGTCCATAAAGGTGGTCGTGGCGAAGGTCGCCTCGACACTCATCTTGTGGTGACGCGCTTCCTTGCTGGCGTCGCCGACCGAGGTGCCGTGATCGACCAGACCCTGCCGCGCGATCGCGCCGGTGCGCGCGAGGATGGCTTCAAGGAGTGTTGTCTTACCGCTCTGGAAGGGGCCCACCAGCGCAATACACCGGGAGCCCCTCGCTTTTATCGCGTTAGGAACAGCGCCAAGCTTTTCGTTCATCGGCAACCTCCCTAGCTGGGCCGGGAGATGGACCTCGTGAACCGGCCCGTTCAGATATCGTCTGCCCGAATATGAAATCTGGCAAGGACGATTTCGCGCTAATTCACCGCAGTGCAAAATTATTTAAAACTTGAATCCATCACGTTGCCCGCTGTCACAGTGCTGTCGATCAGGCTTTGCGACTTGTACCATTCTACCTGCCGTTCGATGTCGGCGGCGTCGAGCTTGGCCTGCGGCTCCATGTAATAGACGCCGGCTTCCACCAGTGCCGCGCCGTCGGCACGGTTCGGATAGACGTAACGCGCAATCGCCGCGGCGACGGGGCCGGATTTCGCGTCGATCAGACGTTTGCCGTAGCGATCATTGCGCATGAGCCCAGCCGCGTAGTCGGCCGCGCCCTTGCGATAGGCGCGCAGGAATTTCTCGACGGTGTCGCGCTTCGCCAACATCTTTGCCGACGCAAACAGCGCGCCGAGTTGCGTCTCGTCGATTTCCGACACCCAGGCGACGAGCTTGGCCTGGTTGGCGGTTAGCAATTCGCGGGCATAGGGCGCCGGCAGGATCGTCGCGTCGGCTTCGCCGGTCGCGACCTGACGCGCCATGACGTCGAGCGACGCGCCCGGCTTGAGCAGCACGCTGCCGGCGTCGAATTTCTTGACGCGCGCAATTTGTCCGAGTTGATAGTGATAGAGTGACCCGACCTCGCCCATGGCGAACGACTTGTTGGCGAGATCGGCCGGCTTCTGCAGACCCTTGGCATAGGCTGCGTTGGAAGCGATGAGTTCGTTGCCTTCGTAATCGCGCTTCTCGCGCACCTGCGCGGCGATCCCCTTGATCGCGCCCTTGCCGGCCAGATTGAACGCAGCACCCGTAAAGGCCGCGACCGCGAAATCGGTCGAACCGCCCGCCAGCGACTCGACGACCAATTGCGGCGTCGCATAGGCCGTCATCTCGATGTCGAGGCCCTCGGCTTTGAAATAGCCGTTCGCCGCGGCGAGGAACAAAGCGCCGCTGTTGGCCAGCCGCTGCGTGCCGACGGTCACGCGCTCCTGAGCCAGAGCGGGCGTCAACAACAGGGCGATGACGGGAATTGTCGCAAGCAGGCGGCGAATCATGCCGCGAGATTAGCGGAGGAAGAAGCGATTCGCCCCAGCCGCTCGTCCCCGCGCATGGCCGTCCAAAGGACGGCGTTCTTCCAGAACGCCTATGGCGGGGACCAGCGCTAAGCCCAAGAACTGGATTCCCGCTTGCGCGGGAATGAGCGGAGTTACTACTTCAAATTCCCGCAGAAGCGCTGGATGCGCCGGCAGGCATCTTCCAGGTCCTCGGTCTTGGTCGCGTACGAGATACGGAACGCCGGGCCGAGGCCGAAGGCTGTGCCCTGCACCACCGCGACGCCTTCCGCTTCCAGAAGCTCGGTGACGAAGTCCTCGTCGGTGGCGAGCTTCTTGCCGGTCGACGCCGTCTTGCCGATACAGCCGGCGACCGACGGGTAGACGTAGAACGCGCCTTCCGGCTTCGGGCACTTCATGCCGTTGGCCTGGTTGAGCATCGAGACGCAGAGGTCGCGGCGTTCCTTGAAGATCTTGTTGTGCTTCGGGATGAAGTCCTGCGGACCGTTGAGCGCCTCGACCGCGGCCCACTGCGATACCGCAGTCGGGTTCGACGTCGACTGCGACTGGATCATCGCCATCGCCTTGATGAGTTCGACCGGACCACCGGCATAGCCGATGCGCCAGCCGGTCATGCAGTAGGCCTTCGACGTGCCGTTGATGGTCAGCGTGCGCGGATAGAGCTGCGGCTCGACCTGCGCCGGCGTGGCGAACTTGAAGTCGTCATAGGTCAGGTGCTCGTACATGTCGTCGGTCATGACGTAGACATGCGGGTGCTTGAGCAGCACGTCGGTCAGCGCCTTGAGTTCGGCATGCGTATAGGCCGCGCCGGTCGGGTTCGACGGCGAGTTCAGGAGCAGCCACTTGGTCTTCGGCGTGATCGCCTTTTCGAGTTGCGCGGCGGTGAGCTTGAAGCCGCTCTCCATGGTGCAGACGACTTCCACCGGCGTGCCGCCGGCGAGATAGACCATGTCCGGATAGCTGACCCAGTACGGCGCCGGAATGATGACCTCGTCGCCCGGGTTCAGCGTCGCCACGAAGGCGTTGTAGAGCACCTGCTTGCCGCCGGTGCCGATGATGATCTGCGCCGGCTTGTAGTCGAGCTCGTTCTCGCGCTTGAACTTGGCCGCCACCGCGGCTTTGAGTTCGGCGATACCGTCGACGGCGGTGTACTTCGAGGCGCGGCCCTCGCGGATCGCCTTGATCGCCGCTTCCTTGATGTTCTCCGGCGTGTCGAAGTCCGGCTCGCCGGCGCCCAGGCCGATGACGTTGCGGCCCGCCGCTTTCAGCGCGCGCGCTTTATCGGTCACCGCGATGGTCGGCGATGGCTTGATGCGCTTGAGGCTGTCGGCGATGAAGGCCATTGAGAATTCTCCTTGTTGCGCCCGTGGTCTAAAGGCCCGAAAAGGCGCGGGCAAGCCGCTTTCCGCGAATGCATTCATCAAGTCTGTTGATGGCTCGCGAAATCGGCTCACAAAAGCATAAACTTCTATTTACCTCGTATTTCCAGCTTCTTAGCAGTTCTACTGAAATGGCTGAGAGCGCACGTCTCCACATGAGAGCCATAAGCCCTCGACTCGCCTATAAGTTGGGTACAAAAACCAGTATTTCGAAAACTTCGCCCTTATCAGGGACAATGAATTTATGCCCAACCAAGAGGGTCGATTTTCGTCTTCTTTGGAAGGAAGAATCACGCGAATTCTTTCCGACGGAGGCATCCTTGTAGCCGATCTAAATCGGCTCACGGATCGGGCGCGCTATGGAGACCTAGCCCAACGATTCGCGCTTCAATTTATGAAGTTGCAAAACGCTAAAAAAAGCGAAATTGAAAGAATTCAAACATATCTCGGCGACCTAAAATATCTCACTTCGAAAACAGTTGTCGATTTTGAAACTGAAAGACGAGAGTCTGTAGTTGTAACGCGAGACACAAACTCCGGTGTTGCGCTCGAAAGCGCGTCTCGCCTTTTGTGATTAATCGATGAGGCGTTATCAACGTTAGAAGATAAAAAATGGGACGGACTAACAGGGCTTTCGGTTCCTGAGCAGTCGCCTGCCCCAATGAAGGTGCGCGTAGTCGGCGAAAAACTTACCCTAGATCCGACAAACCGACCGCTTCAAAAGGCCGGAAGCCCCGAACTAAGTGGCGTTAGAACTTATCTCAAAAACGAGCATTTGCGGACTTGTGAGAATGTTCGAAACACGAATGTAGACCGTAGGTTTGTGAAAACGATTGAAGCGTTTGAATCTTTACTCGCCGAAGAAGCCGACTTTAAAATAATTGCTCTTGCGATGCATGTCCGGGTGGCCGAGTTAACGCTTACCCGGCCGCAGTAGGAACCTATGACCATGAATGTCCTTGCGCGCAGCCTCGCCATTGCCTTGTTGTCGCTCGCCGTCCTGCCCGGGCGCGTCCTGGCCCAGAACCACCCGGAGAACGATCCCGAAAACTGCAGCGATATCTGGAAGGAAGTAGGTCTCCCGAAGACGCCGGGCGAAGACATCACGACCGTTTGTCACCTCGGCTATATCACCGGCAACAATAACAGCCGGAAGGCGCCGAGCTGGGTGATCGAAAAACTCACTCCCGCGCTGGTGAAGGGCAAGGCGACCCGCGAGAACCAGTCTTTCTCCGAGGATGACAAGGTGCCGGCAAAAGGCCGCGCCACGACCGCTGACTACGACGGCAACGGCCTCGGCTTCGATCAGGGTCACAATGCCGCCGCTGCCGACTTTTCCGGCAAACAGGAATTTCTCGACGATACGTTCTTCCTGTCAAATTCGGTGCCGCAGGTCGGCGTCGGATTCAACCGCAGCATCTGGCGCACGTTGGAGACGCGGCTCCGCGGACTCGTCGGCGACAATCGCTCGGAGATCTACGTCATCACCGGATCGATCTTTCAGGACGGCAAGCCGATTAAGATCCGCAACGACATCTGCCGCAGCGAACTCGAAATTCCGGTCGTCAAACCCGCGTCGATCTGTCCTGAAAATCACGGCAAGAAGAATGCCCAATGCGAATCCGGCGTGGCGGTGCCGGCGGCCATGTTCAAGGTTGTCTACAATCCAAAAACGAAGTCCGCCTTCTCGGTGTTGTTGCAGAATGAAAGCCACACCGGAAACTACAAAAACGGCGTCGAATACATTCGCGCCCACAACGTGGGGTTGGCCACGATCGAAGACTTGAGTGGGCTTAAGTTCTTCCCGGATTTTCCGTTGCGAAAGCAGAGAGTCATGCGCAGCGCCTGCGTCGAGGTCCTGTCGCACTAAGACCCGCGGGCACAACGCAAGGCGGCGCTCGTCGTCCCGCCTTCAGCCGTAGCGCAGCTTCATGGCGATGATCGCCGTCATGAGCACGAACGACACCGCGTTGGCGCCGATTACCGGCCAGTCGCCGATCCCGATGCCGTAGATCAGCCACAGCAAAATGCCGGTGACGAAGATCAATGTCGCCGGCAGCGAAATAGCGCGGGTGTCCTTGTCACGAAAGACCTTGATTGCCTGCGGCAGCCAGCACAGCGTGGTGAGGATGGCGGCGGAGGTTCCAACGGCGTCGAGCAGCGGAGTTTTGAGCATGCCGTTGCAATATGTCTGATTCCTCAACGTAATATGACGCCGGACGGAGACCCTGCTGGAAAAAGCGAGCGCACCCCGAAACCTGACCTGCGCCCGCTGTGGCGCGGCGTTCGCCTGTTCGCTCGACGGCGGCTGCTGGTGCGCGGCCGAACCCTATCGCCTGCCTATCCCCGAAGCCGGCGCCGAGGACTGCCTCTGCCCCGCCTGCCTGCGGAAAGCCGCGGAGGCTGCCAGCCCGCCGGCGCCCTGAGACAACGCCGGGCGAGTTCCGCTATAAATCCGCCGCCGCAGTCCGCGGCCTTTCACAGAGACATAACGCCATGATCGACCTTTATGCGCTGACCAGCCCCAACGTGCAGAAGATTTTCATCATGCTCGAAGAGTGCGGGTTGACCTACAACACCAAGCTCGTCGACGTTTACAAGGGCGAACAGTTCACGCCCGAATACACCAAGATCAACCCGCTGCAGAAGGTGCCCGCGATCGTCGACCACGAAGGTCCGGCCGGCAAGCCCTATACGGTGATCGAATCCGGCGCGATCCTGATGTATCTCGCCGAAAAGACCGGCAAGTTCATCCCGCACGATCCCGTTTCGCGCTACGAGACGATCCAGTGGGTCGTGTTGCAGGTCGCGAACCTCGGGCCGATCTCCGGCCAGCACGTACACTTCTCGAAGTACGCGGGCGAAGGCCAGGACTACGGCAAGGCGCGCTATCGCACAGCGCTGCTCAAGCTGTACGATCTCTACGAGGAGCGCCTCGGCAAGAACGCCTTTGTCGCCGGCAGCGAATACACCATCGCCGACATTGCCGCCTTCCCGTGGCTGCGCAACTTCGAATTCCTCGGCGTCGATGCGTCGAAATTCCCGACGGTCAAAGCCTGGGTCGACAAGATCAGCGCCCATGACGGCGTCAAGCGGGCCTACGCCAAGATCGGCGCCATCAAATCGGCGCGCGACACGGCGAGCGACGATGACAAGGACCGCTACTTCGGCCGTGGAAAATACGCGCGGGCGTAAGGTCCACACCCACAGCCGTCATGCCCGGCCTTGTGCCGGGCATCCACGTCTTCCTTTGCTCAATCAAGGCGTGGATGGCCGGGACAAGCCCGGCCTTGACGAAGTTGTGATGCCACCCCTGACCACTCCCCGCCACGCGCAACAGCGCGTGTGGGGAGGGAAAGACGTGCCACGCTCCCGACACGAACGCGCCTTAGCCGCTCATTGATGTTTCGCTTTTTCGAAAAATCCCTGCCGCCGGTGGCATTGCCGGACCAGTCCGAGCCGCCGGCCGGGCTGATCGCGTTCTATTGGCACTTCGCGCGCCAGGCCCGGATCCTGTTCCTCGGCCTGTTCGCCGCCGGTTTCGTCGTCGCCCTGCTCGACGTCATGATTCCCGTCTTTATCGGCCGGGTCGTCGACCTCATCACGCACAACGACCCGCAGGGTCTGCTCGCCGCCTACTGGCCGCAGCTTGCCGGCATGGTCTTCGTGCTGCTCATCTGCCGGCCGCTGGCGCTGGTGAGCCAGCACCTCGTCATGAATCAGGCTATCGCCGCCAACGTCTCGAACCGCATTCGCTGGCAGAGCCACTGGCACGTCGTGCGCCAATCCTGGGCCTTCTTCCAGAACGATTTCGCCGGCCGCATCGCCACCCGCGTCATGCAGACGGGACCGGCGATCCGCGAAAGCCTGGTCGCGCTGCTCACAGCCGTCTGGTTCATCCTCATCTACGGCACCAGCTCACTCATATTGTTGGCCCATGCCGACCTGTGGCTCGCCGTGCCGGTGCTGCTGTGGTTCGCCGCCTATATCGGCATGCTCAGCTTCTTCGTGCCGCGCATGCGCGACCGCTCGAAGATCATGTCGGAAGCGCGCTCGATGCTGACCGGCCGCGTCGTCGATACCTACACCAACATCGTCACGGTGAAGTTGTTCTCCCGCGCCAAGGAGGAAGAAGCCTATGTGCGCGACGCCATCGACTACCACACGGCGCGATTTCACGACGGGTTGCGGCTCAACACGCTGTTTGCGCTGACACTGACCACCATCAACGCGCTGCTCATCACCGGTACCGCGGCTTTCGCCATCGTGCTGTGGAGCAAGGGCCACATCGGCGTCGGCGTCGTCGCCATGGCCTTGCCGATGACCATGCAGATCGTCAGCGCCTCCGGCTGGGTAGCCTGGCAGGTCACCGGCATCTTTGAAAACATCGGCGTGGTGCAGGAAGGCATGATGACCATCGCCAAGCCGCATACGCTCGTTGATCGCGATGACGCGCAGCCGCTGGTGGTGACCCAGGGCGACGTGCTGTTCGACAAAGTCCGCTTCGGTTACGGCCGCGAGACGTCGCTGATCGACGGCCTGACGTTGCACGTCAAACCGGGCGAGAAGATCGGCCTCGTCGGCCGCTCAGGCGCCGGCAAGTCGACCGTGGTCAACCTGCTGCTGCGGTTCTTCGAGGTCGAAGGCGGCCGCATCCTCGTCGATGGCCAGGACATCGCCGCCGTAACGCAGGAAAGCCTGCGCACGCAGGTGTCGGTCGTCACGAAGGATACGTCGCTGCTGCACCGCTCGATCCGCGACAACATCCGCTACGGCCGTCCCGACGCTACCGAAGCCGAGATCGTCGAGGCCGCGAAAATGGCGCATGCGCACGACTTCATCCTCGATCTCGAAGATCAGATGGGCCGCAAAGGCTACAACGCGCAGGTCGGCGAGCGCGGCGTGAAACTGTCCGGCGGCCAGCGGCAGCGCATCGCCATCGCCCGCGTCATTCTCAAAGATGCGCCGATCCTGGTGCTCGACGAGGCGACCTCCGCCCTCGACAGCGAGGTCGAGGCCGCGATCCAGTCCAGCCTCGACGTGCTGATGCGCGGCAAGACCGTCATCGCCATCGCGCACCGGCTGTCGACCATCGCCCGCATGGACCGGCTGGTGATCATGGACAAGGGCCAGATCGTCGAACAAGGCACGCATGACGAACTGCTGCGTCACGGCGGCGCCTATGCCGGCCTGTGGCGTCATCAGTCCGGCGGCTTCATCGATCAGGAAGCCGCCGAGTAACTGTCATCGTCCTGTCATGCACGGCAGGACAACTCGTCGCACCCCCCAAGAGTGCGACGAGGACGCCATGCTCAATACCATTCCCGGCCACACCGAACCCGCGACCGCCAGGCCGGAAGCCGGCATCGTCTGGGTCTATCATTTCGCGCCCGACGGCAGCGCCACGCGCGTCGCCAATGATGCCGTCGGCGACGCCCTCGCCGATCCCAATGGCTGGACCTGGGTGCATCTATCGCTCGCCGACACCCGCTGCCGCACCTGGGTCTCGCAGCACAGCGCCCTGTCGGACTTGGCGCGGGAACTGCTGATCGGCCCGGAAGAACATCTGCGTATCGATCTGCTCGGTCAGGAAATCGTCGGCGTCGTGCCGGACCTGCAGCAAGAAATGGCGGAAGTGTCCGACACCATCGGCCGGCTGCGTTTCGTCATGACCGACCGCGCCCTGATCAGCGCGCGGCGCACGCCGCTGCATTCGGTGAAGAAAACACAACGCGCCATCGACGCAGGCAAACGCTTCCCGACGCCCGTGTCGTTTCTCGACTCCATCGTCGATGAGTTCGCCGATGAGGTCGGCCGCATGGCGGAGCGGCTCGGCGACGAACTCGACACCATCGAAGACCGCGTCATGCACGGCGACACCAGCGACGAGCGTCCGCGCGTCGGCCGCGTCCGCTTGCAGTCGATCCGTGTGCATCGCCATCTCGCGCAACTGCGCGCCATGTTCAACCGCGTCGAACACAGGCTGACGCACGACAATGCTCCGGTGGCGCAGGCCATCCGCGCGCTGGCGCAGAAGCTCGACGCCGTCGATCACGACGTCGGCTCGCTGCATGATCGCGCCCGGCTGCTGATCGACGAAATCGCCGCGAAGATGACCGAGGTCACCAACCGGCGGCTGTTCACGCTGTCGATCCTCACCGCCTGCCTGCTGCCGCCGACGCTCGTGACCGGCTTCTTCGGCATGAACACCAAGGACCTGCCGTTTCAGGCCACCGACGGCGGCACCTGGTGGGCGCTTGCCGTGGCGATTGTCGCCAGCGGTGTTTGCTACTGGGCGCTGCGCAAAATGCGCGCATTCTGAAGCGCCATCCCACTCACCGGACCCCTGCGCGTTGGGCAGCATCCCCGACCCGTGTCCACCCTTGCGGGGCGCGGCTGAACACTCATAATGCCGCTCCCGTTCCTGGAGCCGCTCATGATCACCGAAATTGCGCAGATCGATGTGAAGCCCGGCATGGAAGCCGACTTCGAAGCCGGCGTGAAGGCCGCCGCGCCTTTGTTCAAGCGCGCCAAGGGCTGCACCGGCATGTCGATCTCGCGTTCGCACGAAAAACCGCAGCGTTACCGCCTCTACGTCAAATGGGCGACGCTTGAAAATCACACCGTGGACTTCCGCGGCTCCGCCGACTTTCAGGAATGGCGCAAGCTGGTCGGCCACTGCTTCGCCTCGCCGCCAGAGGTCGAACACGTCACGGAGGCCTTCCACGCCTTCTAGCGAAGTCTCCGCTCATTCCCGCGCAAGCGGGAATCCAGAGCCAATAAAAAGAAAGAACTGGGTCCCCGCTCATAGGCGTTCCGAAAGAACGCCGTTCTTCAAGCGGCTACGCGCGAGGACGAGCGGACAGAAAAATCAAAATTCAACTGGGAAGAAACGACATGAAACGCAGCACCAACCGCATCCTCACCACCCACACCGGCAGCCTGCCGCGCACCGCCAAGGTGGTCGAATATCTGCTCGCCGAGAAACAAGACCACGGCAAGCACAAGACCGAATTGAACGCCGCGGTGAGCGACGCGATCAAATACGTCGCCGGCAAGCAGGTCGAATGCGGCATCGACGTCATCAATGACGGCGAACAGGGCCGCACCGATTACACCGTGCATGTGCTCGACCGCCTCGCCGGATTCGAAGGCGAAAGCTCGCCGCCGATGGGCACGGGCGAACCGGAATTCCCCGAGCTCGCGGAAATGCTCAAGATGTTCGCTTCGCCGTTCCAGCATCGGCCGAAGTGCTCAGGCGATGTCGGCTGGAAGGATTGGCCGGCCGCGCTCGCCGACATCGAACTGACCAAGAAAGCGCTGCAGGGCGTCAAGGCCGAGGAAGTCTTCATGACCTCGCCCTCGCCCGGCCAGATCGCGCGCTATCTCAAGAACGCGCATTACAAGACGGAAGAAGAATACGTCTTCGCCATCGCCGACGTGATGAAGAAGGAATACAAAGCCATCGTCGACGCCGGCTTCCTGCTGCAGCTCGACTGCCCCGATCTCGCGATGCTGTGGCACGGCCAGTACCGCGAAAAGGGCCTCGAGAACTTCCGCAAGATCATCACCGTGAACGTCGCCGCGCTCAACCACGCCGTCGCCGACATTCCGGCCGAAAGCATGCGCATGCATGTGTGCTGGGGCTCGACCATGGCGCCGCGCCATCACGACATTCCGCTCAAGGACATCGTCGATATCGTGCTGACCGCCAAGCCGACCGCCGTGTCGTTCCCGGCCGCCAATGGCCGTCACGAGCACGAGTGGAAGATCTGGAAGGACGTGAAGCTGCCGGCCGGCAAGGTCATCATTCCGGGCATGATCGACTCGACGGTGAACACCGTCGAGCATCCGGAGCTGGTCTGCGACCGCCTGCTGAATTTCGCCAGCGCCGTGGGCCGCGAGAACGTCATCGGCGGCGTCGATTGCGGCTTTGGCACCTTCGCCGGCCGCGTTCAGGTCGACACCAAGATCGTCTGGATGAAGCTGCAGTCGCTGGCCGAAGGCGCGGCGATGGCGTCCAAGCAGCTCTGGAAGAAGGCGGCCTAGGGCCGCCTGAGCTATAGGCAATCTTGCTATAGCTCATTTTTCAGCGTATAGTGAGCTATAGATTTTGGTCTATAGCTCATGAAATGGAACTGGCAGCAGACTGACTGGCCGCAATTCACCTACGATTCAAAGGCATTAGAGCCTTTGGAGCGGGATTTTCTGTTGCGTTCGGGCGAATTCATCGGCGCCTTTAAGCACGTGGGCGAAGAGGATAAGAACGCCCTCAAAATCGAGTTGATAAGCGACGAAGCCCTGAAAACCTCGCAAATCGAGGGCGAGATACTCGACCGGGACAGTGTCCAATCTTCGCTCCGGCAGCAATTCGGACTCAGCGAAGAGGACAAACCCGTGCCGCTTGCCGAGCGCGGCATCGCGGAAATGATGGTCGATTTGTATACGACCTTCGACGCGCGCCTGACGCACGAAACGCTTTTCACGTGGCACAAGATGCTGTTGGCGGCGGACAAAAGCCTCGGCACCGTCGGTCGCTACCGGACTCATGCCGAGCCGATGCAGGTGGTCTCTGGCCGGTTCGATAAGCGAACGGTGTATTTCAAAGCGCCGCCGTCGGCGTCGATGCAAAATGAGATGGATGCTTTCGTGCAGTGGTTCAACGCCACCGCACCACAGAGCAACTCCCCTCTTCAGCCCCTGATGCGGGCGGGGATAGCCCATCTTTATTTCGTGAGCATCCATCCTTTCGAGGACGGCAATGGACGCATCGGCCGAGCCATCGCCGAAAAATCACTGGCTCAAAATCTGGGACAGCCAAGTCTGATTGCGCTGGCCTACACCATCGAGCGCGCGCGCAAAGCGTATTACGACGCGCTTGAGCGAAACAATAAACGAACCGAAATAACGGACTGGCTTACTTATTTCGGGAAAACCATCCTGGAAGCTCAGGCCACGACCGTCCGGCGCGTGGATTTCTACGTCGCCAAATCCAAGTTCTATGAGAAGCATGGAGGCGCTTTCAACGAACGCCAGAAAAAGGCCGTCGCGCGCATGTTCAAAGAGGGAATCGATGGCTTCAAGGGCGGCTTGAGTCGCGAAAACTACATCGTCGTCACGCATACCTCACAAGCGACCGCGACCCGAGATCTGCAAGACCTAGTTGAGAAAGGCGCGCTGATCAAAACCGGTGAGTTGCGGCATACCCGCTATTTCCTCAACCTCCCGGAGCAGGCGGCCTAGCCCGCCTTCTTCGCGGCCAGCGTCCGGCGCTCGATGTCCTTGCGCTCGTAGTGCTCGCGCTTGGCCGCCAGCATTTCGAGATCGGCGCGTTTGACCACGGCTTCCAGCCGCTCGCCCGGCTGGCTGGTGGCAATGCCCATCGACAGGCTGAGCGGCAGATCTGTGTAGAACTCGTTGTTGATGGCGACGAGGTCGAGAATGACCTTCATCATCGCCTCACCTTCGGCGCGCTCGACATTGGGCATGATGACGGCGAATTCATCGCCGCCGATGCGCGCCACGCGGGCGGGCTTTTCCACGGTCGAATTGAGCACCTCGCCGGCGCGCCGCAACAGCGAGTCGCCCGCGGCATGGCCGAGTTCGTCGTTGGCGGCCTTCAAGCCGTTGAGATCGGCCATCAGGACCGTGACCGGCCACGGCCCCTTGCGCTCGAGGCGATTGAGTTCATCGACGAAGAAGGTGCGGTTGCACAATTTGGTCAGCGCGTCGTGGCTGCCGAGATATTCGAGATAGGCTTCGGCCTTCTTGCGCGCGGTGATGTCGGTGAGCGCGACCTGGACCAGCGACCAGTCTTTCTCGCGGTCGGGGAAGACGGAGAATTGCAGCAGCAGGTTCAGCTTGGTGCCGTCGAGCGCGTAGTTGACCACTTCGCGCTGCTGAAACAGCTTGCCGTCCCACAGATCGATCAGCTGCTCGCGGAAACACGGCTCCATCTCGTCGCGCAGGATGGACGGAATGTTGCGATAGAGCGTCTCCTTGTCCGGCGCGCCGAACAGTTCGAGCGTGTGGCGGTTGACGTCGATGATGCGGATTTCGCTGATGCATCGTTGCACGAATTCCTCGTGCACGTCGGTGAAGACGCGCAGATCGGTGATGCCCTGCTCCCGCACCTCGTCGATCAGGCTCTTGACCCCGGAGAAGTCCTGCACCCAGAGCGACACCGGCGAATGCGCGAACAGGCCGCGCGCATAGCTTTCACTGCCGACCAGCCGGCGGCGCGCCGTCTCGCGGTCGGTGATGTCCTCGATGGCGAGCAGCACGCGCGTCCAGTCTTGCTCATGGCCCGGCAGAATGGTGGCCTTGAGATGAATGTCGAGCCGCTCACCCGAGAGCGAGTAATTCACGGTGTTGCTGGAGAATTCATTGTTGCCGTCCCAGAGTTGGACGAGTTCGTCGATGTGCGTCGTCAGCATGTCATCGCGAAACACGCGATCGAGATTGCTAACCAGATGCTCGAGGTCCTTGGCGCCGAACAGGTTCAACGTCTTGCGGTTCACCTGCAGCACGCGAATGCGGCTGGCGCATTCCTTGACGCGCTCGGGATGGCCGTTGAGATGGTCGCGTAGCGAGGTCACGCCGGCGCGCCGCCAGCCGTCGAACAGCGCCTTCACGCCGCTGTAGTCTTCAAGCCAGAGCGAGACCGGCGCCAGTTCGAAAATGCTGGCGTCCGCGCCGGGCAACGTCGCGGCGGCGGCCGTCTGAAGCGCGTCGGGTTGAGAAGGCGTCATACAATTCACTCGATCTGTCAGTGGTACGCGGCGACCTCCGGTGTGAGGAAGCCGCGTTCTTTCTGACATACCGATGGTGAGTATTTGCTTACCCGGTCACCCCCCGATAGAAGTTCCGGCGTATTCGACCCGTAAAAATGGCTCTTTCCACGCTGAAACCTGAGAAAATTCCGGCCGATTGCGGCGACAAAGTAGCAAGCCTGGATTAACCCGCGCCGCGCTCCAGCGTCGACAGGATGTCGCGGTGCAGATCGAAGAAGAACGAGTTCTCGGCCTGACGCGGCCGCGTCTGGCCAATTTCGATCACCCGCTCGATACGTGCCGGCTTGCCGGCCAGCACCACGACGCGATCAGCAAGGAAAGCCGCTTCAAGCGTGTTGTGCGTCACAAGGAGCCCCGTCGGCGCATAGTCGGTCCAGAGTTCCTGCAGCAGCAGACGCAGCTTGCGCGCCGTGAGTTCGTCGAGCGCACTGAACGGCTCGTCGAGCAGCACCGCATCGGGTTCAATGGCGAAGGCGCGCGCCAGCGCCACGCGCTGCCGCTGGCCGCCGGACAAGGACAGCGGATAGGAACCGGCATGCCGGTTGAGCCCGACCGCCGCGAGCATCTCGCGTGCGCGGGCAATGTCGCCGCCGGCGGCATTCACCGCAACCGCGATATTGTCGGCCGCCGTCAGCCAGTCGAACAGACGCGGCTGCTGAAACACCATGCCGAGCCGCGGTTGCCGCCGCAGCGCCGGCGTGACGCCCGGCGCGCTGGCGAACTCGACGCGTCCGGCATCGGGCTTCTCCAGCCCGGCAGCGAGATGCAGCAATGTGCTCTTGCCGATCCCGGAAGAGCCGACGATCGCCACAAGTTCGCCGGGCCGGATTTCCAGCGAGAAATTCTCGAGGACAAGCTCACGCTCGCCGTTCGGACGCACGTAGGATTTGTCGACGTGCTCGAACCACAATGAAGCGCTCATACCGATGCCTTTCTTTTCCAGCGCGTCAGGCGCCGCTCGAGCGTTTGAAACAAGCCGTATTCGATGGCGCCGACCACGACCGTGAAGGCGATGGTCCAGGCCAGCACCGCCGCGACGTTCTGCGAAATGAAGGCGGTGTTCAGCACGTAGCCGACGCCGGTCGACAGGCCGAAAACTTCGACCAGCACCACGACCTTCCACGCCAGCGAAAATCCGAGGCGCAAGCCGCCCATGAGGAACGGCAGGATCGCCGGCAGCCAGAGGTAACGCAGCCGGTCGCGGAAATTCAGCCGGTACACATGCGACGCTTCGATCAACTGCGGATCGACGGCTTCGAACCCTTGCGTGATGCTCACCGCCAGCGACGGCGCGATGCCGAGCGCAATCGCGACAACCGACGTCTTGAGGCTCAGGCCGAACCAGATCACGCACAGCAGCGCCCACACCAGTCCTGGCACCGTCAGGCCCAGCAGCAACGCCGGCTCGAAAAACGAGCGGGCGAAGCGGTTGCGCGCCGACGCCAGCCCGATCGCCAACGCGGCGAGGAAGCCCAGCGTCATGCCTACAACGATGCGGCCGAGCGTCGTGCCGATCTGCAGCCACCCCTCGCCGCTGACGACGATGCTCTTCAACTCCGCACCGATGGCGGCAAGATCCGGCACCAGCGGGCTGTCCCACTGCACCGACATCACCTGCCATCCGGCCGCGAGCAGCACGCAGAACAGCACGCCCGGCAACACGCGCGCCGAGAACGCCGCGATCCAGGCGCGGTCGACGCGCACCGCGCGCCGTGCCGCCTTGTGGGGTACGGTTTCCGTCCAAAGCGCCATGAGGTCAGCCTGTCGTCACGTTGATGCTGGCGTCGTAGATCGTCTTGTCCGGCCGCTTGGCGAGAATGCCGGCCTTCACCGCCTCGTCGATCTGACGCTCGATATTGTTAAACACCGGCTTGCCCCAGTCGACGCCATAGACGTCGACCAGCCGCTTCGGCAGCAACTCGATGGCGGCACGCTCACTGTCGGGAATGCCGAACTCCTTGTGCAGCTCGGACAGAATTTGCGGCTTCGCCCTAATCTTGCGGTGAATGTCGACCAGCACATTCGCCAGCGCCGCGGTCGTCGTGCGGTTCTGCTCCGCCCATTGCCGGTGCGCCGCGAGGCCCACCAGAAACAGCGGCGTGTTGTCGCCGGTCGCGTCGCGCCACAAATCGCCGGTGCGGGCGATTTCACGCGCACCGCGCGCGACAAGCCGCGTCGCCGTGGGCTCGATGGTGATGACCACATCGACGTCGCCACGCTCGAACAACGCGACGTTCGCCGTCGGCGCGCCGAACACCAGCCTGCTGTCCTTCTTCAGGTCGATGCCGTGCTGCAACGCCGCGAGCCGCGCCTGCCGGAAGGTATCGCTCGCCTCGTTGAGGCTGGCGATGGTCTTGCCCGGCAAATCCTTCACGGAGCGGATGTTGCTGTTGTCGCGCACGATCCAGCGGCCGTGATTGTTCAGCGCCGGGCCGAAGATCACGATGTCGCTGCCGCGCGGCTGCAATTCAGCGACGCCGAGCGCGCCGAACACCGCGACATTCGCGGCGCCCGTCGCGAGCTGCAATTGCACCTGCCCCGGCGTGCCGTTGACCCACTCGATCTTGAGGTCCTTAGGCAGCGGATAGGCGCCGCTGTCGATCAGCGGCCGCCAGATGGCGCCGGCGGAGCCCGGCCCGCCATCCGTGACGCGGATGGTGGCCGGGTCCGCGTTTGCAGTCCGCATGCCGGGAACCGTAACGGACGCAAAGGCGGCGGCGGAGGCCAGCGCGGCTTCGCCGAGGAAGCCGCGCCGGCTCAGGCCGGGTTTAAGCTGCTGTGACAAGGGATTCATGACTGTTCTTGCCGGCGGTAAGCTTCCAGGATTCCATCCACTCATAGGCCTGATCGAATTTCTCCACGGCGTAGTTCTGGGCGTGAACGTAGTGGATGAACTGCTGGCCGAATTCGGAAGGCTTCAGACGCCCCTTGGTGACGCCGAGGATGTAGTGCGAGTACTTCTGGAAGTCGGCCTGGATCAGATCGACCGCCTCGTTCAGCGCGGCGAAATAGGCCTCGCGCTGTTCGCTGTCGAAGCGCGGATGGATCACCTCGGCGCCGCGATAGAACGTCAGCGCGACGATGTGCGCGCCTTCCTTCAGCGCCAGCGAGATGAACGGCTCCATCACCGTGGCGGCGCGGATCTTGCCGGCCTTCACCTGCTCGTAACGATGGCTCGGCTCGCCGATATGCACCGTCTTGACGTGATCGCGGCCGAGCGCACCTTCGAGCAATTGCAGCGTCGTGTAGTGCGATCCGGTGAAATCGTTGATGCCGATCTCGACGTCGAGCAGATCGCGCGGCACCAGCAGCTCATTGTCCCAGCTGACGATGGCCTGGGCAGCGACCGCGGGGCGCAGCGCCGCGATCTTGGCGCGCTCGACTTTTTCGCCGCGTTCGATGCGGTCGATGCTGCCCCATTCGCAGACATTGTAGGTGTCGGCCTTGCCCTGCTCGTACAGCGACTCCTTCAGGCGGAATAGCGGCTTCTGCTCATGCGGATTCTTCTCGCGGTCGCTGTAGCCGGCGGCGTAGCTGAGATTGACGCCGTGCTTTTCGAAAATGCCTTCCTCGAGCGCGACCAGCACGGGAAGGTCGAACACCGGTGGATTGGGCGCGATGCGAATGTCGAATTGGTTTTTGGAAGACGATTGTGAAGCCATGATCCATTCTCCATGACGCGCTCTGTGCGACTGAAAACGCAGCGCGTGATGGGTTGAGGCTAAGCGTCAGGGCTTCGAAAGCAATAAAACGCGATTGCAAAGATCGGACGCCGAGAGAATGGACGTAGCGCAGCAAAGCGATTCAGCGACGGATTCGCTTCGCTGTTTCTTCAAAGCTGCCACAATGAGGAGATTATTCTAGGCCGTGGAACCCATTATTTCGCCATCGGCGTCACGGTAACCATCTTCTTTTCGAATTTCTTGAAGGTGATGCCGGTGACGCTCGCCGTCGTCGTGCCGGTGTCCTCGATCGCCATCGTCATGCCGTCGCGCGTGTCGTACTGCGTCGTCGAGGTGATATCCATCGACACCTTCTTCATCATCTCGATTACCTCCGGCGTCACCTTGTCGGACGCCGCGGCCGACAGCTTGCGCGCGATCGCCACCACCACGGCCTTGAGCGCGTCGGCATCCATTTCGCGCACCCGCGTGACGCGCGCGGTGCCCGCCTTGTCGTCCCATTGGCTGAGCCGCGTGATCAGAGTCGACTTCAGCACGCCACCGCCCAGCGGGCTCGGCAGGTCGTCGGCTTCGCGCTTCACGGCGCCGGGCTTCAATCCGGTGCCCTGCCCGCCCGACAGCGCAATCGGATCCTCCATCAGCGCCTTCACGGCGGCCTTGTCGTCGACGACCAGCATGCCCTCCAGCATCTGCCGGATGACGGCCGCGACCTGCGGATTGCTTTTGGCGGACTCGACGACCTTATCGATGACGGTTTTCAGAACGCTTTTCACTTCGTCGAGATTTTCGACCGATACCGGTTTGCCCGCGGCATCGGTGCGCGCGCGCACGACGATATTCTTGACCGCGCCGAACGCCGTCGCGGCGATCTCGAGGCCGGGCGTGTTGCCGGTCATCTGAAGGTCGCGCGTGACGAAGGATACGCGGAAGCCGTCGGCCAGTTTCTCGTCGATGGTCAGCTCGGAAACCGTGCGGATGGTCTGCGTGCGATTGCCGTTCGGCGGCCGGATTTCCTCGCCCTCCGAGACCGAAACGATCGACCACTTGCTGCCGACCGGCGGATTATAGGCCCGCTCGGTCCACGGACCGGACTGCGCCAATGCCGCGGTCGCGCCGGCGCCCGTCACCGCCATGACAATGAGCATATGCCGGATGGCAACACGCATCCGCGCCGCAACGCCGTTCATGCCGCTCTCCTTGCCGGATACACACCCGTGAGTGCGTCCGCCGCACCGTAAGGTTCAACTGTAACAGGAGATTTATCGCCCGAACAAACGCTGCGGCGTATCGACCAGGATCTTCTGGCGCACGTTTTCGTCCGGCGTCCAGTCATAAAACAGATCGAGCAGATGGCCGTCATCCGGCATCGCCGACGCGGCAATCGACGTGTGCGGCCAGTCGGTGCCCCACATCAGCCGGTCCGGATTGGCCGCGACCAGCGCGTCATGAAACGGCCGGGCGTCGGCATAATCGGGAAACTGCGACGACAGGCGATAATTGCCCGACAGCTTCACATAAGCATCTCCGTCGCCGACGAGTTTCAGCAGCGCCTGGAAATTCGGATCGTTGACGCCGCGCGCTGCCGGAAGATGCAGCATGTGATCGACGATTACCGGCATCTCGCGCGCAATATCGCGCAACGCCGGCGCCAGTTCGGCCATCAATCGACAATCACAGAAAACCTGCATCGCCCAGCCGAGATCGGCCATGGTCTTGCGAAACACGTCGAACACATCGAGGCCGACGCCGCGCACGTAGCCCGGTTTGCCGGCGTCGCTGAACAGATGATAGCGCATGCCGCGCACGCCGATCTTGTCCCAGGCACGCAAGGCCTGTGGCGGCACACGCGTGTCGCTGATGACGACGCCGCGCAGCCGGTCCGGATAGCGCGCCAGCGCGTCGAATATGACGCGATTGTCGTAGCCATGCGCATTGCCCTGCACAACGAGGCCGTGCGCGAAGCCGAGATGATCGAGCAGCGCGACGAATTTTTCGGCCGGCACGTCGGCTGGCGTGTAGCCGCGCCCTTCGGCGTACGGGAATGTGTCCGGCGGCCCCATCACATGCGCATGCGCATCCCACGCGCCCGGCGACGGCGCGATGCGCGGCTTGCGCGGGTTGGCGACAGGCGCGGCGATGAGGGGTGGTTCTTGATTCATGTTCGTCATTCCGGGACGGCCGAAGGCCGGACCCGGAATCCAGGGGCGGCGCGCCTAGTTCTGGATTCCGGGTTCGCGCAAACGCGCGCCCCGGAATGACCATTACCCCAACTTGATGTTGGCTTCCTTCACCACCTTGGTCCAGCGCTCGGTCTGTTCCTTGACGAAGCCGCGGAATTCCTCGGGCGTGGTGATGCGGCTCTCGACATTGAGGTCGGCGAAACGGTCCTTCACTTCCGGCGCGTTCAAGGCTTCGTTCACCGCACTATTGAGCTTCTTGACGATGTCGGCGGGCGTGCCTTTCGGCACGAAGACGCCGTTCCATTCATAGGCTTCGAAGCCGGGAATGGTGTCGGACACCGGCGGAATGTTCGGCAGGCTCGCGAGCCGGCCCTTGCCTGTATGCGCGATGGCTTTCACCTTGTCGCCCTTGATGAGACCGACGACGGACGAGCCGTTGGAGAAAAAGAACTTCACCTGCCCCGCCATGACGTCGTTCAGCGCAATGCCGCCGCCGCGATACGGCACATGGTTGACCTTAGTGCCGGTCATGAAGCGGAACATCTCGAGCGAGAGATGCTGCAAGGTGCCGTTGCCGGACGACGCAATCTCGATGCCGCCGGGCTGCGCCTTCGCATAGGCGATCATTTCGGCGACGTTGTTGACCGGCACCGACGGGGTGATGACCAGAATGTTCGGCACCAGCGACACGAGCGCGACGGGCTCGAAGTCCTTAGCGTAATCGAACGGCAGGCTCGGATAGAGCGCGGCGTTGACCGAGAACGCGGTCGCGTCGTGCAGAATGTAGTAGCCGTCGGGGTCGGCCTTGGCGATCACCGCTTCGCCGATCGTGCCACCGGCACCGCCGCGGTTTTCAATGACGAACTGCTGGCCGAGGATCTGGCTGACCTTGTTGTAGACGATGCGCGCCGTGGTATCGGCGCCACCGGCCGGCGGATACGGCACCATCACGCGCACGGGCCGGCTTGGCCATGCCTGTGCACTCGCGGTTTGCGCGAAAGCGGGCGCGGCCAGGGTGGCTGCGGCAAGGCCGCCGACCACGCGGCGGCGCGTCAAAGTCCCGGACATTCGCTTCTCCCACTGTTCCCGGCTTTTTCTTGCACCCTAGCATTGCCGGGCAGTTTTGTGCACACGCCTGCGGCGGAAAACCGCCAAAGAGTGCATCTTTCAAATACACCCTTTTAGGTTGCTACGTCACAGCCGCTGATTGTAGGATCGGGGTGGGGATGAAGAAGCCGGCACATAAGCCGGATTGGGGGGCGTCGTGGCGGCGGGTGGCACCAAAAACGGAATTATCTGGCCGGTCGTCCTGTTATTTCTGCTGAGTCTTTGCGGCTTCTTCGTCGGCATCGTTTGTCCGAAGCTGTTGAGCGAGCCGCCGGATCGAATCTTAGCGGTCTGGTTCTTTGCCGCTGCTCTCGTGTCAGGGATTCTGCTGTACGTACCGAATTGGGTGATCGCACGGAAGATTCCGAACCTCGCGGCCATCACCGACGATGTTTCCACAATCAGAGCGAACTTTCTTGGCCAAGCCGGTGCGAGACGCCAGATCAGCGACATCCGCACCGTGCTGTCCGGCGCTGCGGGCACAGACGATAAAATCGTCGCCCTGTCGAATTCAATCCGAGCACTCAATGATAAAATCACCGCGCTGAATTCGCGCTTCGAAGCCGCGCCCGCAATTGGTGACGTACGCCGGGACATTCTGGCCATCGCCCCGCTCGTCAACAGCATCAACACGATGGTGGCTCCCGCTGGAGCCGCGCGGAACGAATTTCAGGAGATCAAGGCCGCACTGGCGAAAATTGCGACCGACATCGCGGCGATCAAAGCGAAGCAATAAATAATCGGCCTAAAAATTACGGGTGTCGTCATGGTCAAGTCGCAGTTTGCCGGCGCTCTGTCGCTGGCCTTAACACTCACACTGTCTTCAATTTCCATCGCACCATCCGCTTTCGCAGCGGGCGAGACGACCGTCGCTCAAAATACGACAGCGCCCAATGCGAACGGAACGGCCCCCAACTCAACGCCACCAGCACCGCCACCGGCACCGGATGCCGCGAAGAAGGCCAAGGCCGAAGCGGAAGCCGCGAAAATAAAAGCGGACGCCGCAAAAACAGCCGCCGCGACGTTTCAGGGTTTCTTTCGCGCCGAAGTGCTCGGCGGCGGAACCCAAAATGATCTTCGTGTCCCGCAGCCGCTCAACCGCCTCGGCGAATTAACACCGACATTGACGTGGGAAAAAATCGACAACGGGCGCTATTGCACCAAAAAACCAGGTCCGGATGAGGTGCCCGAACTCAAGGACATCTCGATCGACTCGCGCGCATCCGACAAAGACGATGCCAACAAAAGCATTTTTGGCGTCAGCATAGCGCCGCCACCCTGTTTATGGCCGTTGATGCAACGCGCTCACATTACGATCACGGCTATGATCGACGGCAAATCCAGCGAACTGCTGATCGATGTGACGCTTCCCGTTAGCACACTGTGGTTCCCGACCATCGTCACGCTCGCGGTGCTGCTGCTGATCTATCCCGGCGGCGCTATGGCGTCATGGCTTGTCAGCCAACGGCGCCACCAAATGGATGCCGAGAAGGCCGAAGAGAGCGGAAATTCAGCCGGACTGAAAGAGCCGCCATCGTTCTGGGCGGCGCTTGATCCGGTCGAGTTGACGAAGAATCCTTACGGCCGCGGCAGCATTGCCAAGCTGCAGATATTCGTCTTCAGCTTCATCGTTTTCGGCCTGCTGCTGTTCAACGTGCTGCGCACCGGCCTGCTCGCCAATATGTCGCCGGATGTCCTCTATCTCATGGGCATCAGCGCCGTCGGCGCGGTCGGCGGCCGGATGACCTATGTCGCGCGGCGTCGGCTCAAACTCGACAACTGGGCCTGGCTGAGGCGGAAGAAATGGCTGCCGCGGGAAGGCGACATCGCGCCCCGCGCACGCTGGGCCGACCTGTTCACCGACAGCGGCGGCAAGGAATTCGACCCGTACCGTTTCCAGATGGCAGTGTTCAGCGTGGTCGTCGCTCTCGCGCTCATCAAGACGAGCGCCACGAGTCTGGAGGCCTTCACGATCCCGACGACGCTGCTCACGCTGCTGGGTCTCAGCCACACCGTCTTCATCGCCGGTCAAGGCACCGACAATGGCGGATATCAGGAACTTGACGACAAGCTCGACAGCGTCCGCAAACACGAGCGCAAATATTTCGACGCCAAATCCCAGTTGGATGCCGCGATGGTGCGCGCGAAGGCTCTGGGCGTTTCCTATCCACCGCCCATCTCCGGCGGCACAACGGTCATGGGCGACCCGGCCAAGCTGGCGAAACAGGACGATGTCGATGCGGAACTGAACGCCTTCACATCGGATGTGGCGCAAGCCGAAGAGATGTTCTGGGCCGTCTACGGGCCGCAATTGGGGGAAATGACGCCGGAGTTCAAGAATGCGAGCAACCTGCTGCCGAGTTTGAACTGAACGTTCCAAACCGTTAGCGCGGCAGTGCAAATCCGGCCACCGGATAGGCAGTCCGGCCCTTCCCCCATGGCCGGACTCGCCCCATATTCCGGCCATGGCCAAGTCCGGTAATAAGCCCCCAAAAAATCCCAAGGATCCCGCGCGCCCGACGCGCGCCAAGGCCTCGCGGCCGGAGACGCCGAAGCCCGACGACGCGCTCGACGCGTTGCTCAATCCAGGCATTGCGCGCGGCACCGCGGGTATGGGTTCCGGCACCGGGCTTCAGCCGCCGCAGACCAATTCGTGGGACCGCCGCCAGGATTTCTCCGCCGCGCACCGCGCCCGCAAGTCCGCCGCCAAGGACCTGCCCGCCAATCCCGCCGACAAGGACGACGGCTTTGGCGAGATGCCGCAATCCGACTATGTCGGCGCGCCCGTCACCGGGCTCGACCCGGCGCTGGCGAATGAACTCGGCCTCGGCGATGCGCCGGCCGATCCCTTTGCCGCTTCCGCCCGGGAGGCCCAGCGCATCGCGCGCGGCGGCGATCCGAAATACCGGCTGCCGAAGGCCGACCTGCCGACCGGTCCCGGCGGCCTGTCATCGATGGGCGTTGCCGCCACCGCGGAGTCGCTCGAGCGTCTGCTGCGCGAAGGCCGCCCGGAATTCGCCACCGACACCGGACAGGTGTGGACGCCGCACCGGCCGCCGCGCCCCGAAAAATCCGAAGGCGGCATCGCTTTCAAGATCAAGTCGGAATTCGAGCCGAAGGGCGACCAGCCACAGGCGATCAAGGAACTGGTCGAGGGCGTCAAGCGCAACGACCGCACGCAGGTTCTGCTGGGCGTTACCGGCTCGGGCAAGACCTTCACCATGGCGAAGGTCATCGAGGCGACGCAGCGCCCGGCGCTGATCCTCGCGCCGAACAAGACGCTCGCGGCGCAGCTCTACGGCGAGTTCAAGTCGTTCTTCCCCGACAACGCCGTCGAGTATTTCGTCTCGTATTACGACTACTACCAGCCGGAAGCCTACGTTCCGCGCACCGACACCTACATCGAAAAAGAATCCTCGATCAACGAGCAGATCGACCGCATGCGGCACTCGGCGACGCGCTCGCTGCTGGAGCGCGACGACGTCATCATCGTCGCCTCGGTGTCCTGCATCTACGGCATCGGCTCGGTCGAAACCTATTCGGCCATGACCTTCACCATCAAGAAGGGCGGCAGCATCTCGCAGCGCCAGCTGATGGCCGATCTCGTCGCGCTGCACTACAAGCGTTCCGGCGGCGACTTCTTCCGCGGTTCGTTCCGCGTGCGCGGCGACAGCATCGAGATTTTCCCGGCGCATTATGAAGACCGCGCCTGGCGCGTGTCGCTGTTCGGCGACGAGATCGAATCCATCCACGAATTCGATCCGCTCACCGGCCACAAGACCGACGAGTTGGAGTTCGTGAAGGTCTACGCCAATTCGCACTACGTCACGCCGCGCCCGACGCTCGTCCAGGCGATGAACTCCATCAAGCAGGAGCTGCGCGTCCGCCTCGCCCAGCTCAACGACGCCGGCCGCCTGCTCGAGGCGCAGCGCCTCGAACAGCGCACGCAGTACGACCTCGAAATGATGGACGCGACCGGCTCCTGCGCCGGCATCGAGAACTATTCGCGCTATCTCACCGGCCGCAGGCCCGGCGAGCCGCCGCCGACTCTGTTCGAATATGTGCCCGACAACGCCCTGGTCTTCGCCGACGAAAGCCACGTCACCGTGCCGCAGCTCGGCGGCATGTTCCGCGGTGACTTCCGGCGCAAGGCGACGCTCGCCGAATACGGCTTCCGCCTGCCCTCCTGCATGGACAACCGCCCGCTGCGCTTCGAGGAGTGGGACGCGATGCGGCCGCAGACGCTCGCCGTGTCGGCGACGCCGAGCCATTGGGAAATGAACGAAGCCGGCGGCGTTTTCGTCGAGCAGGTCATCCGTCCCACCGGCTTGATCGATCCGCCGGTGGAAATCCGCCCGGCGCGCACGCAGGTCGACGATCTGGTCGGCGAGGTGCGCGAAGTCTCGCGCAACGGCTACCGCTCGCTGATCACCGTGCTGACCAAGCGCATGGCGGAAGACCTCACCGAATATCTGCACGAGCAGGGCATCCGCGTGCGTTACATGCACTCGGACATCGACACTTTGGAGCGCATCGAGATCATCCGCGACCTGCGGCTTGGCGCTTTCGACGCGCTGATCGGCATCAACCTGTTGCGCGAAGGCCTCGACATTCCGGAATGCGGCTTCGTCGCCATTCTCGACGCCGACAAGGAAGGCTTCCTGCGCAGCGAGACGTCGCTGATCCAGACCATCGGCCGCGCCGCGCGCAATGTCGACGGCAAGGTCATTCTTTATGCCGATCAGGTCACCGGCTCGATGCAGCGCGCGATGGAAGAAACCGGCCGCCGCCGCGAGAAGCAGGTCGAGTACAACACCGCCAACAACATCACGCCGGAGAGCGTGCGCAAGGGCATCGCCGATATCATGGACTCGGTCTATGAGCGCGACCATGTGCTGATTTCGTCGGGCGGCGCCAGCGACGGCGAGTTCGGCGACGCCGCGACCATCGGCCATAATTTCGAGACGGTGCTGGCCGATCTGGAAAAGCGCATGCGCGAGGCCGCTGCCGATCTCGATTTCGAGGAAGCCGCGCGCTTGCGCGACGAGCTCAAGCGCCTGCGCCAGACCGAATTGGCCGTCGTCGACAATCCAACCGTGCGCAACGTCATGGTCGGGCAGGATTCCAAACTGCGCCGCGCGGTGACGCCGAAAAAGCCGCGCGGCGACTCTTCTTCACCCTCCCCTGGAGGTGGAGGGTCGCGCGAAGCGCGGGGTGGGGTGAATTCCGACTCGGCGTCGCGCCCTCACAAGCCCGACCTGGACGAGATGGGCATCGCGACGTGGCACGAGTTCAAGCCCGACCGCGATAAAGGCAACAAAGGCGGCAAACGCTATTCGCCTCTCACCGCGCCGGGTGAGCAAAGGCTCGATGAAGACAGTTCATCGCGCCCGCGCAAGCCGACGCTCGATGAAATGGGCCCCGGCGTTGAATCCATCCCCGCACGCAAGGGCGAAGGGCCACGGTCGACCATGGGAAGGCCCGGGCAGCGCGGCGGCTTCAAGAGCAACAAGCGCGGGCGGTAATCTCCCTCCCCTCATCCTGAGGGGCCCACCGACGCCTTGGCGAAGGTGGGCGTCTCGAAGGATGAGAGCCCCGATAGTTCGGGGGCCTTCATCCTTCCAGACGCCTCGCCGTGCTCGGCTCCTCAGGATGAGGGTTATTGGCCGTGTCATCTGCAGGTTCCCCATCAACACCCGAGCCTTCCCCCTGCCGCAAAATTGCGGTCCCATTTCGAACTGATTCGTTTTCTTGATTCGCCGCCGTAAGCGGCACCGGAGAGTCCCATGGCCTGGTTCCGCAATCACTATGTCTGCATCGCCTGCGACGGCCACTGGATCGCCGAAGGCAGCGAAGTGGCGGAAGCCGATTGCCCGCATTGCCGCGCCTATGACGTGACGGCCTATCGCAGCGACGATCTCAGCGTCCTCATCGCGACCGAGACCAGCACCGAAAAGGCGCTGGTTGCCGCACTGAAGGCGACGGCGACAAAGATGCGCGGCAAAGCGGGCGGCAGCGCCGGCAGCAAGATGCGTCCGATCCGCGCCAAAGGCCGCGGCGCGGCACGCGTCGCCGTTCACTGACCCGCAGATCATCCGGCATGTAAGTGGTCATGTCATTGGTCATGCCATCGCGCCGGGTGGCTCTCGCATAAAAGTCATTGGCGCGGCGCGGCGACACCCGATACAGAGAGGGCGCTCCGCACATCGCGCCTGATGTGCCGCGCCAGGGATGTCCGATGACAGAAATTTCGCGTAAATTTTTGACAGTGATGGTGCTTGCCGCGATGGCGGGCGTGCTCGCCGGCTGCGAGACCGATGGCAGCACCCCGGGCCCGGTGGCGTCGATGTCATCGGGCAAACCGGCCGAGCCGGAAAAGCCCGCGGAGCCGCCGATGACGCGCTCGCAGGCGGCGTCCGAATGCTGGATGGCGACCGAAAAGGGCCCGCTCCGCACCAATCTCGACAAGCGCGCCGACGCCGTCGATAAGTGCATCGCCGACAAGCTGAAGTCGGCCGCGGCCGCGCCCAAAGGCTGAGCGCCAAAGCCATTCTCGGCTCATTCCCGCGACCCACCTACGCTCGCTGCGCGAGCTACGGCGCGCTGGGAGTCCGCCGAAGCGCCTAGCGCGAAGGCGGAAAGCGGGAATCCACAATCCCGTCCAACACTCAGACTTGTAACGCTGGGTTCCCGCTGTCACGGGGACGACCGGATGGTTATGCGGCGCTGCGACCGTTAGTCCCGTAAACAGGGGACTTGCCTCGCGGCCTGCGCCGTATCAGCATCCGCACGTTGTCCGAATCCAAATTCCACCAGGAGCAAAGCCATGGCGAAGGGTCAGACCCGCGCGGTCAAGGAAAAGAAGAAACCGAAGGCCGACAAGGACAAGCCGAAGCAGGTGTCGGCCTACAAGGCCTCACAGATGGCCCCCGGCGGCAAGAAGTAATCAAGAAGTAATCTGGCGCCGTTAGCGGTCGCTAGCGGCTTCCCACGGTCTTGGAGTCGAGCATGTCGCGGGGCAAATCATGCGCCGCCTTGCTCAGCTCCAGACAGGTGATCAGTTCGACATAGCTCGCCGGCCCGCCGAGCGTCGACAGCCGCACGCAGTGATTTTTCTGCGGCTCTGAATATTGCGCCCAGTCCTGCTGGAGCTTGGCGCGGGCGTTGTCCTCGTCTTTCTTGCAGGCCGTCTCGTCGCGATTGGCCATGGCCGACGCGTTGGTCGCGGCGCGGCAGCTTGGCGACACGTCGAAGGACGGCAGGGCGTCGTCAGCCCAGGCCATCGCATTGGAGCTCATCAGCAGCACCGAACTCACCAGCAGGATGCGCGACAGTCCCGGCATGGGTGTTCCCCTCTTGTTACAGTCCCTGGCCCAACGCGCGGCAGGAGTTCCGGTTTCATGAATTCGGCTGCGGCCGCCCACATTTCGCCACAGCCTTGAACCATTCCCCCCGGCCGGCCGACCAACAGGTGGCTGTTGGAGGGTTGTACCATGGTGAGACGCTTTGTTCTCAGTTCGCTGGTTTTTGTTGGGCTTATTGTCCCGGGCGCGATTTTGATCGCGCTTTTGGTGGCGCGTTAAGAGGCAGACTGCCCGGGCCGCCCCCGCCGAAGGTCGCACCGGCATTTCCACACCTTTGCCCCAGTTCCCTGAAATACATTGCGTCGTACTGAGACGGGGGATTTTCCAGACGATGCGCTGCGGTCCGATCCACATTCATGGATTGATGGTTCTTGCGCTGGGCTTCGCGTCCGACACCGCGCGGGCACAGGACAACGCGCTGTTTAACCCTTGGCAGGCGATCACGCCGAATACCGATTATGCCGTCGCTTCGCCGCCGTCCGAACCGCTCACCGGTGCTCAGGAAAGCGCGGACGCCGAGCTGACGCCGGAAGAACAGGACGCGCTGCGCACGATGTTGAGCAACGCACTGGCCGTCTCGCCCGATGGACCGACAAAGACATTGCGCACGCCGGCGCTCAAGCAAACCAAGAAATTCGACATGAGCCGCACCGACAAAGCGGACGGCTCATCGAGCCTGACGCTCAAGCAGCCTTTGCCGATCGACTGGGACGCCACAGTCGGCACCGATCTTGGCCTGCGCAATGCGCCGTCGATCACCAATGCCCCTGATCCGTGGTCGGCGGGCTCGCGCGATCAGCGCGGCTCGGGCGCGGCCTGGGCTTCGGTCGGCCTGGTGCCCAATCTCGCGACCGTCGATGCGCGTGTCGATCCGAGCAACGATCAGGGCCGCGTCGGCACCACGTTCAAATATACCAAGCCGGTCGGCAGCACGATGTCGGTGACGCTGCAGAACACGTATTCGGTGACGGAGACGTTCAGCGCCTCGAGCGCCACCGCGCCATCGGATGTGCCGATGATGGCGGTCCCCGTGCCCTCCGGCCTCGCCACGCCGCAAGTGTGGGGCAGCGAGAAGGCCGCGAAGTTCGATTATCTGCCGACCGGCACCAGCTTCGGTGCCAAGGTCGCCAACAGCAGCACCGATCCGGTGACGCATAATCAGCTGATCGCGGAACAAAAGATCTACGGCCCGCTGAATGTGACCACGGCGGTCACCGATGTCGGCCAGACCAGCGCCAGCAAGAGCATCACCGCGCGATTCAAGCTGAATTGGTAGCGGCTTCTTAAGCCTGCGCGCGGATTCCGCCCGAATCCATCATCCTCATCTCTCTTCACCCTGCCCCAGTATCGCCTTATCCGCATGCGGCAATCGTTGCGGGGACGGGGTGCGGCGGCGCAACGCATTTTGCGCGAGAGTAGGAGTTCACGCATGACGGCGATCAGAGAACGGCTTGGTGCGGATAAACCGAGTGCCGAAAAAAGCGGACCGGAAAAATTCGCGCCTCCGGATCGGCGCCCACCGGAGAAGCTGAGCGACATCGATCAGGCCGCGGCCAACGCCTTCGAAGGCGAGATCCGCGAATTCGTCCGGCGCGATGTTTCCTTCCTGCGCCGTCCGCGCGAGAACGGTGAAGCTGCGGATCCCGTGACGGAGAATCTCAACTCGCTGATCCGCCGCGTCTCGGGTGCGTCGCTCGAGGAGATCGAGCGCGTCATTCTTGAACTGCAAGGCATCCGCGACATGCTGCGCAGCGAGGGCGAACGCGTCGGCCGCGAAATCGCCGGTTACGCCAGCCTGAGCCACGCCTCGATGACGGCGATGAAAGTGATCGCCGACAGTCTCGAGCAGTGGAAGAGCGTGCCGAGCGCACCGACCAAGCCGCCAAGCAACAGCCGCACGACCGGCTAACAAAAAAACCGCCATCGCTTACCAGCGGTGGCGGCCGTCCCTCTGCAAAGCCTGCATCGGAAATCGCCCGGCACTTGTAACCGGAAACCTCCGCGACTCACGCGGCCGGCTTTAAATTTCGATTCGTCCGGAAGCACGCTAGTCCGGCTTCCGGGCGAACTCCTCCCACATACTTAAACCCCGCCTGTTCGGCGGGGTCTTTTTTCGGCAGGCGGCGGTTGCGGATTATCGCGTGACGGCGGGCGCGCCGATGGTCGGCATCTCGTCGAGATGCATGCGGCCGGTGACATGGTCGGTCACGACAAAAGCGCCCACCATCATCACCATCATAGTGGCGGCGCCGAGCATCAGGCCGATGAAGTTCAGGGATCGTATATCGGCCATATCGGCTCCGGTATGTGCATTGCGTCAGTGAGCGAATGAACGCGTCAATGGCCCATCGGTTCCAGCCGCAACGGCTGGATGGCGAGCGCGCGCAATTCGATCAGGAGTTGTGATTACTTAGTTGGCAGCGACCTTGGCCGCTTTTACGGTCTTGCGGGGCAGCGGATAGTCCGCGCTGTCGTAAAGCTGGCGGATGCCGTTGCCGTCAAACCGTTTCTCTTCGACTTCCAGATACGCGCCGAGCAGCAATTCCGGGGGCAGTTCCTCGATGGCAAACCGAATGGCTTCCGCCGCGGTCGGAAAGCGCTTGTACCCGATGGGACGGCGCGACTTACGGCTGCGGCTGGGAAATAATTCGGAGGGGGCGCGGTAGTTGATCATCGACAACACTCGGAGTTCCTGGAGGCCCATTATGGCCCTTTGAGCCCGGGAAATCCAGCGTCCGGGACATTCGCATGTCTGGCCCGCCGGCGCAGGGTAAACGAGACACGCGAGGACATAACGATGAGCAAGCGCGCATCCCCGCGCTTCGCGATGTCGTTTCCGGAGCGACGTACCGGCGTAATGCCGCGCACCGTCGTTAACGATTGGCGATGCGGCGCATGCGTCAAGTTTCAGGTGCGGCGCGACTCCGCGCTTGATACCAACGAGGTGACTCTGATTCGCGAGGCCCGCCTCCATGATTCTCGAAGCGATATTTGGTGTGTCGCTTGTGTTGAATGTCTCGCTTGATACCGAAGTCCTCCCTGCTCCAAGCCCCGCGTCCTGGCTACATATGTCGGCTGGACAGAAGGATAAGGCGCTGTTGCCGCTGGTGCGCCGGGCGACCGATTGCATCATCCGGACGGTCGAGAAGGATCCACGTTTCAGTGAGGCGCTACGGCCGGATCAGGTCAACGATCTGATCGTGGATTCGATGAAGGCCTGTGCCCGGCCGGTGCGCGCAATGATCGGCGCCTATGACAGCATGTACGGCAAGGGCTCGGGCCAGGCGTTTTTGCTAGGGCCTTATCTGGACGTCCTGCCGTCGGCGGTCGTGACGCAGGTGAAGGTCAGGACGCCCTAGCCGGTCGTCGCCGGCAACGCCGGACGCAGCACCAAGGTGATCGGCAGCGTCAGCAGCGCGACGAGCGCAATCACAACGATTGTCGTCGTGACGCCGGCCGCATCGCCGAGCAAGCCGTAGATCGCCGGCGACACCGCGCCCGCGCCGATGGTGCCGGTGTAGAAAATGCCGAAGGCGCGCTGGCGCTTCGCCGGCTCGACCAGATCCGGCACCGAGCCATAGAGCACCGACGACGTGCCGTTGAGCGCGATGCCGACGACCGGCAGCAGGATCATGGTCGCCTTGAGCGACAGCGGCAGCGTCGCGATGATGCCGACGGCCGTCACCGCTTCCGTCAGCCAGACCGTGGCAACGGTGCCGATACGCACGCCGATCCAGGCGCAGACGAGCTTGCCCGCCGCGCCGCCGGCGAAGACCAGCGTGAGCGCAAAACCGATGGTCGGCAGGCTGGCGCCCTTCGCCGTCAGCACGAAGGGCAGAAACGTCAGGAAGGCCATGCGGGTCGCGCTGTCGATGACGCCGACCGAGAGCAACAGCGGAAAGCTATAACTGGGCACCTTGCCGCCGCTGCGGGTCACGCTTTCTTTCTTCGGCGCGCCCGCATCGTCGCGAAACCGCGGCATGATCAGATAAATAACAATCCCGGCGATGACACCGATCCCGCCCAGCAAGGCCACCGCCTCGCGCCACGGCAGAATGAGAAACAGCAACGAGCCGGCGGCCGGCACCGTCATCTTGCCGATGTCACCGGCGAAATTGTAGGTGCCCAGCGCGGCGCGCGACCGCGCGCCCGAAAAGGCCTGCGTGATCAGATGCGACGCCAACGGGTGCTGCGTGCTGGCGCCGAGGCCGCTGACGAACAGAGCCGCGACCAGCAGCATGACGCCGTTGCTCAGTCCAGCGAGGCAATAGCCGAGACCGGCAAGCGCGGTGCCGAGCGCCAGCACCAGCGGCGCGCCGTAGCGCTCGGCGAGAAAGCCCGAGGGAATTTGGAATGCCGCCAAGGTGCCGGAAAACACGGTCTTCATCAGGCCGAGCGCGGCAAAACCGAGCCCGAATTCGGCCTGCAAAATCGGCAACAGCACATAGACGAGATCGGTATAGCCGTCGTGCAAAGCATGCGCGCCGAAGGCGACACCGGCAGCGCGGTGTTCGTCGCTCTTGGTCGGCGTCGTGATTTCGGCAGCAGCGGTCATGACGTCTCACGTCGCTCGACGAAGGTGGTGCTGATGAACGAGATCACGGTCTCGCCTTTTTGATTGACGCCGCTCGACAGGATGGTCATCAGCCCGCGGTTGGGCCGGCTGCCCGACGTCCGCAGTTCGATCACTTCGCTTTTATAATCGATCGTATCGCCGACATACACCGGCTTGAGCCATTTGAGATCGCGCAGGCCGAGCGCCGGACCCAGGGCCGGCACCTTCTCACCGCGCGCCAAGGCCGCTTCCGCCTCATCGCGGCGCTGATCGACCATCAGCCGCATCCACACCGCCGCGGTGTGCCAGCCCGAAGCGCACAACGCGCCGAAATGCGACTTCTCCGCCTCCGCTTCGTCGACATGAAACCGTTGCGGATCAAAGCGGTGTGCGAAGGCCTTGATCTCATCGGCCGCGAAAGTGTGCCGGCCATTGGTGACCACGTCACCGAGCTTGATGTCCTCGAAGAATTTCATGGCCGTGGCTCCCGCCGGCCTAACATCAAGGTGATCGTCTGGGTCGTCAGCGGCGTTCCGGCATCGTCGATCAGTTCGAAGAAGAACTTCACCAACCCCATATCCGGCTTGCTCTTGGACTCGCGCTTATCGGCGACCGTGGCTCTCAGACGAATATTGGTGCCCGGCCGCAACGGCTTCAGCCAGCGCACTTCCTCGACGCCGGGCGATCCCATCGAGGTGGAATTGAGGAGGAAGCTATCGCAGATCATGCGCATCATCAGGCAGCACGATTGCCAGCCCGATGCGCCGAGGCCGCCCAGGATGGTTCCGCTCGCCGCCGCCTCGTCGAGATGCATCGGCTGGGGATCGAACTCGGCGGCGAAGGCGACGATTTCCTCGCGCGTCACCAGCCGCGGCCCATAGAGGGTGACCGCGCCCGTCTCGAAATCTTCCCAGTGCAGTTTCGTCATGCCGGCGGAGATTAGTACGCTTTGAGGATCGACAGATAGGCGGCTTCCGCCGATTTGTAGGCCTCTCTGGAGTTCGCGGAAAGGCAGATCACGACCACGAATGCGTTTCCATCCTTGTCGCCATCGGCAACCAGCGCCGTGCTTTCGAAACCCTGTTCCTTGAGCTTCGGTGCTTCGAAGGTGTGACGCTCGAAGGCAGGCTTGCCGTCGGCGCGCGGAACGTCATCAAGCTTCGTGATTTTTGCGGTCTTGGCGCGAGTCTTCCAGTCGGCATAGGTATCGCGGGCGATGACCGAGGCCGGCTGTTTGGTCTTGTTGTAGCGCACCAGCACGTAGATTTTGGCGGGCGCCTTTTCGAAGTCCTGCCCTTTCGGCAGCAGCATCTGCACGCCGAGTTCGCGGGTCGCTTCGGCGTCCTCTTCCCAGCCATCCGGAACAGTGACGGAGGCGCGGAAGAACGGGCACAGCTTGCCGTCGCACTGCCGCATGAACTTTTCGATTTCGGCATGGGCGGGAATCGCAGCCGCAGCAACCAGACCAGCGATCACGAAGCCAAAAGCAGCCCGGACGAGCGTGAATATCGGCATGGCAACTCCTGTAGCGCATCCATCACGGGCGCCTCACAGGAATAGTCGCGCGGAACCGCCGGCGGGTTCAATCGCCTCGGTTAGTTGGCAAAGCGGAAATGCATGATGTCGCCGTCGGCCACCACGTATTCCTTGCCTTCGAGCCGCATTTTGCCGGCTTCCTTGGCGCCGACTTCACCACCCGTCCGGACGTAGTCGTCGTAACCGATGGTTTCGGCGCGGATGAAGCCCTGCTCGAAATCGGTGTGAATGACGCCGGCGGCCGCAGGCGCCTTGGTGCCTTGCGTAATGGTCCAGGCCCGCGTCTCCTTCGGGCCGACGGTGAAATAGGTGACGAGGTGCAGCAGGCCATAGCCGGCACGGACCAGGCGATCCAGCCCGGTCTCCTTGAGGCCCACTGCCTCGAGATAATCCGCGCGTTCCGCTTCCGGCAGCGCCGCGATTTCCGACTCGATCTTGGCGGAAATCACCACGGCGACCGCGCCTTCTTTCTTCGCCAGCGCTTCGACCCGCTTGGAGAAGTCGTTGCCGGTGGCGGCCGAGCCTTCCTCAACGTTGCAGGCATAGAGCACCGGCGCCGAGGTCAGCAGGCCGAGCGAGTGAAACAGCTTCTCTTCGTCGGGCTTGCGCTCGACGAGACGCGCCGGCTTGCCCTCGCGCAGCAGCACCAGCGCGCGGTTGATCAGATCGAGCGATTCCTTGGCGAGCTTGGCATCTTCGCCGCTGCCCTTGGCCTTCTTCTCGAGCGCGTCGGTGCGCTTTTCCAGGCTTTCGAGATCGGAGAGCATCAGTTCGGTCTCGATGGTCTCGATATCGGCGATCGGATCGATCTTGCCTTCGACATGCGTGATGTCGCCGTCCTCGAAACAGCGCACGACGTGAACGATGGCGTCGACTTCGCGGATGGTGGCGAGAAACTTGTTGCCGAGACCTTCACCTTTCGACGCGCCGCGCACCAGGCCGGCGATATCGACGAAGGTGATTCGGGTCGGGATGATCTGCTCGGACTTCGCCATGTCCGACAGCTTTTCCATGCGCGGATCCGGCACGGCGATTTCGCCGACATTCGGCTCGATGGTGCAGAACGGGTAATTCGCCGCCTGCGCCGCCGCCGTCTGCGTCAGCGCGTTGAAAAGGGTCGACTTGCCGACATTGGGCAGACCGACGATGCCGCATTTGAATCCCATGATCGTCCCTTATTCTTCCTCATCCGCGCCGCCAAAGCCTTTGGCGTCCATCGCGAGATGCACCTTGTTCTGAAACGTCGAATCTTTGCCTGACGCGAGCAACCCGGCATTGTCGGCGATGATATCGCAGATCGCCTCCACCCACGGCTGCTCGGCCTTCGGAAAATCCTGCAGCACGTAGGAATGCACCAGGTTCTTCTGGCCGGGATGGCCGATGCCAAGCCGCACGCGCTTGTAGTCGTTGCCGATATGCTCACTGACCGAACGCAGGCCGTTGTGCCCCGCATTGCCGCCACCGGTCTTCACGCGCAGCTTGCCCGGTGGCAGCTCCAGTTCGTCGTGGAGCACCACAACATCCTTGAGCGCGATCTTGTAGAAATGCACCGCCTCGGCCACCGCGCGTCCGGACTCGTTCATGAACGTGCCCGGCAGCAACAGCAGCGCGCGATCGGCGCCGACCATGCCTTCGACCGCGACGCCCTGAAACTTGCGGCGCCACGGCGCGATGTTGTGACGGCTGGCAATCGCCTGCACCGCCATGAAACCGATGTTGTGGCGATTGTTGACGTAGCGATCACCGGGATTGCCGAGGCCGACAAAGAGCAGCATGGCAGTTCCTGTTAGATGAAACCCGCCCCGGATGACTCCGGGACGGGCTTAGTCAGTTCATGCGCAAAGAGCGAACGCGGCGTAACGAGACGCCGCGTTACTTCTTCGGCGCAGCAGCGGCGGCACCCGCGGCCGGCGCGGCGCCGCCAGCGGCAGCACCTTCGGCCGGAGCAGCACCGGCAGCCGGAGCGGCGGCAGCCGCAGCAGCGGCGGCGGCCTTTTCGGCGGCCTGCTTGAGTTCTTCAGCGTAACCGGACGGCGGCACGACGGTGACCAGCGTGATGTCGCCCTGGGCGATCACGCGGACATTCGGCGGCAGCTTGATGGCGCTGAGGTGCTTGGAGTGGTTGATGTCGACGTCCGAGATGTCGACTTCGATCGCCGACGGGATCGACTCGGCCGGGCACATCACCTGCACGGTGTGCGTCACGATGTTGACCGCGCCGCCACGCTTCACGCCCGGCGACTGCTCAGCGTTGAGCACGTGCACGGCGACGTTGACGCGGATCAGGGCGCCTTCGGCAACGCGGAGGAAATCCACGTGCACCGGGTTGTCCTTGATCGGGTCGAGCTGGAAGTCGCGCGGGATCACGCGATGCTTGGTGCCGTCCACGTCGATGTGAAACAGCGTCGTGAGGAAGCGCCCCGCATAAATGCGTTTGCGCAGTTCGGCATGGTCGAGCTGGACCATCAGCGGGGGTTTGTTCTCACCGTAAATCACGCCCGGCACATTGCCGGACCGACGTGCTGCCCGAGCGGCCCCCTTGCCGCCTTTCGGACGCACCGTCGCTTTTAGTTCAAGCACGGACGCCATGATCGTATCCTTGTCTAAGTGTATGTAAAAAGGCGGCTTTTTGGGCCGCCCATCGAGCACGGCAAGCCTCCAGGGGTGCCGGGGGCCGTGTTCGCGCGGGGTTATAGCGGCGGCAGGCTAAAAGGGCAACCAAAGCCCGAAAACCCTATTTTCCGGCGGCCTTGGCTTCCAGCGCCTCGATCCGGGCCTTGAGGGCCTCGTTTTCTTCCCGCGCCAGACGGGCCATTTCCTTGACCGCCTCGAAATCCTCGCGCTGGACCACGTCGAGGTCGCGCAGGATGCGTTCGGCCTGCGCCCGGAACAGCGTGTCGAACTCGCGCCGCACGCCGGAGGCGACACCGGCAGCGTCATTCATCAGGCGCGCCATCTCGTCGAAAATCCGGTTGTTGGTCTGGGTCATCGTCATCACTCTCCGTCTGCGGCGTACAATGGCGTTACCGTCATCGCGCCGCAAGACCCGCTCTGCTAACTGCTGATATCATCGAATCCAAAATTTGGACGCCGCCATGCCGCTTCTGGTCATCCCCTTCCCCGCCTTCGATCCGGTGTTGATCCATATCGGGCCGCTGGCAATCCGCTGGTATGCGCTGGCCTATATCGTCGGCATCCTGGCCGGCTGGGCCTATGCCCGTGCGCTGGTGCGCGCCGAGAGCCTGTGGGGCGGCAAAGCGCCGCTGACAGCGCTCGATTTCGACGACTTCGTCGTCTGGGTCACGCTCGGCATCATTCTCGGCGGCCGCATCGGCTACGTGCTGTTCTACAATCCAGCGCACTTCGCCACGCACCCGCTGGAGATCGTGCAACTCTGGAACGGCGGCATGTCGTTCCACGGCGGTTTCACCGGCTGTGTGCTGGCGGTGGTGCTGTTCGCCAGGAAGCGCGGCCTGTCGATCATGTCGCTCGGCGACATCACCTGCGCGGTCGGCACGATCGGCATTTTCCTCGGCCGCATCGCCAATTTCATCAACGGCGAACTCTGGGGCCGCGCCGCGGATGTGCCGTGGGCCATGGTATTTCCCAATGGCGGCCCCATCGCGCGCCACCCGAGCCAGATTTACGAAGCCCTGCTCGAAGGCGTGTTGCTGTTCCTGGTGTTGTTCGCGGCGATGCGCGCCGGCGCGTTGAAAAAGCCCGGCATGATCATCGGACTGTTTGCGGTAGTCTATGCGATCGCGCGCAGCTTCTGCGAATTCTTCCGCGAGCCCGACGCCCAGCTCGGCTTTCTCTGGGGCGGCGCAACCATGGGCCAATTGCTGTCGATACCGCTGTTCCTCGCCGGCGTCGGCTTTATGATCTACGCGCTGAAGCATCCCGCCAAGCGAGGACCAGGATGAGCGAGCCGTCGCTGCTGGAAATCGAAATCCGCCGGCGCATCGCCGCCGCCGGACCGATGCCGGTCGGGCAATACATGGCGCTCTGCCTCGGCGATCCCGAACACGGCTATTACACCACACGCGATCCTTTCGGCGTGCGCGGCGACTTCATCACCGCGCCCGAAATCAGCCAGATGTTCGGCGAACTGATCGGCCTCTGGATGGCGACCGTCTGGACGCAGATGGGCTCGCCCGAAAACATCCGCATCGTCGAACTCGGTCCCGGCCGCGGCACGTTGATGAACGACGCACTGCGCGCCGTGCAGATGATCCCGGCGTTTCGCGAAGCGCTGGTGGTTCACCTCGTCGACATCAGTCCGGCGCTCAGAAGCATGCAGGAGCAAACGCTGGAGCACTGGGGCGCGCCGCTGTCCTGGCATGCGTCGCTCGAAGAGGTGCCGAAAGGCCCGGCCATTATCATCGCCAACGAATTCTTCGATGCGCTGCCGATCAATCAGGCGGTGAAAGCGGAAGACGGCTGGCACGAGCGCCAGATCGGTATCGGCGAGAACGGCCAGTTCGCGTATACGACGGCGCGCGATCCGATCGCGCATTTCGACATGTTGTTGCCGCCCACGGTACGCCAGGCCGGGATCGGCTCGATCTACGAATGGCGCGACAACCGGCCGGCGATGCAGCTCGGCAAACGATTGAAGGATGAAGGCGGCGCGGCGCTGGTGATCGACTACGGCCACACCGCCAGCGGCGTCGGCGAGACGCTGCAGGCGGTCGGCAGGCACGCTTACGCCGATCCGTTGAGCGAGCCCGGCGATGTGGATCTTACCGCACATGTCGATTTTGCCGCACTTGCCATAGGCGTGCAGGCCATGGGCGCCGAAATCTTCGGGCCGATCACTCAGGCGGAATTCCTGACACGGCTCGGTATCGAAACGCGCGCCGCGACGCTCAAGAAAAAGGCCACGTCACGCGCGGCCGTTGCCGACGTCGATGCCGCACTGGCGCGGCTCGTCGGTATGGGCCGCACCGACATGGGCGAGATGTTCAAAGCCGCCAGCTTCACGCACGCCGCCGTCGGCGTGCCGCCGGGCTTCGAGCGCGCGATCAGGGGCAGCGGTAACGCCGGTGATCCTGGCCGATGAACGTGCGGCTCCGCGGATCGTAACCCGGACGCCGCGAACAGGAGTTGCGCTGATTTTCGTTGGCGATGATGGCGCCGAGCAACAAGCCACCGAGCGCGCCGGCAGCGATCGCACCGGAATCATCACCGCGATCATGGTCACGATAGCCGCCCCCGCGATAACCGCCGCCGCCGCCGAAGTGCTGACCGCCGCCGCCGCGGTTGAACTGCTGGCCGCCGCCGCCACCGCCTTGGCGCTGGCCTCCATGCTGCTGGACGATGCCTTGCCGTTGGCCGCCGGCCGGCGGGTTGCCCGCTTGCGGGTTGCCGCGGCGCTGACCATTTCTATGTTGCGGGTCCTGCTGCACCGTGATCACCGGCGCCGTGTCGCCAAACTGCGGGGGCAACACGTAGTCCTTGATCGCGCCGACAGGCGCGGCTTGTCCCGGCACGGCGATCAGACAGGCACCTGCTGCCATTATGAGTGCCGCCATGGAAACGGAAAACCGCATGCTCAAGGACTCCTTGTGACCTGTGTTTTCTTTTCGCATACAAGGTTCGCTATACAACTGCGACAAATTGGATTTAGGTTTTAACGCACAGCTTTTGGAACTCATCGACGATGTTGCAAGCTCGTTCCCTCGGCCAACTGACCGGCATTCGCCACGGCTTTTTCGACCGGACCGGCGGCGTGTCGCAGGGTATTTATGCGTCGCTCAATGGCGGGGTCGGCTCGAGCGATAAAGCGGATAACGTCACCGAAAACCGCAACCGCATGGCCGCGGCGCTCGGCGTCAGCACCGACCGCTTTCTGACGCCCTACCAGATCCATTCGCCGGACGTCGTCACCGTCGATGCGCCATGGACGCCGGAGACGCGGCCCCGCGCCGACGCACTCGTCACCAAGACCCCATCTTTGGCGATCGGTGTCTCGACCGCGGATTGCGGCCCGCTCTTGTTTGCCGACGCGCAGGCCGGCGTGATCGGCGCGGCGCATGCCGGCTGGCGCGGCGCCTTTACCGGCGTGATCGAAGCGACCGTCGCGGCGATGGAAAAGCTCGGCGCCGATCGCGGCCGCATCAGCGCGGCGCTCGGGCCGACCATCAGCCAGGCGAACTATCAGGTGGGACCTGAGTTCATTGAGCGCTTTCTGGTGGCGGACACCGAGAATGCCCGCTTCTTCGTTGCCAGCGAGCGCGAAGGCCACGCTCTGTTCGACCTCAACGGCTATATCGCTGCCCGCATGGCACAGGCCGGAATCGCCGCTTTCGAAGATGTCGGCCTGTGCACCTATGCTGAACCGGCGTTGTTCTACAGCTACCGGCGCTCGACGCATCAATCGGAGCCGGACTATGGCCGGCACATCAACGCCATCGCGCTGGCGGAATAGCGGCTACCTTTAATTCCTATGGGCCGTCTTCATCCTGATCAAAAAAGCATCGGGACAACAACTTCTGGGCATATTGCCGCGCCCGGCCCGCCTTGTTATGACCACGCCGCCTGGCGCGCTCAAGACCCGCTATGGCTCTGATGCAGCGCGTAAAAAGAGGGTGTGCGGAATGTCGAAGAACGGGGCGATCAAGCTCGTTGCCGGCAATTCCAACCCAGCGCTTGCTCAGCAAATCGCCGACTATCTCAAGACCGGCCTGACCAAGGCGGTCGTGAAGCGCTTCGCCGACCTCGAAATCTTCGTCGAAATCCAGGAAAACGTGCGCGGCTCTGACGTTTTCGTCCTGCAATCGACGTCGTTTCCGGCGAACGACCACCTGATGGAATTGCTGATCATCATCGACGCGCTGCGCCGCTCCTCGGCACGCCGTATTACCGCGGTGGTGCCCTATTTCGGTTACGCCCGGCAGGACCGCAAACCCGGCCCGCGTACGCCGATCTCGGCCAAGCTCGTCGCCAACCTGATCACCCGTGCCGGCGCCGACCGCGTCATGACGCTCGACCTGCACGCCGGTCAGATCCAGGGTTTCTTCGATATCCCGACCGACAATCTCTACGCGTCGCCGGTGATGGTCCGCGACATCAAGGAAAAATTCAAAGTCGACAGCGTGATGGTGGTGTCGCCCGACGTCGGCGGCGTGGTCCGCGCCCGCGGCCTGGCCAAGCGCATCAATGCGCCGCTCGCCATCATCGACAAGCGCCGCGAGCGCGCCGGTGAATCCGAAGTCATGAACGTAATCGGTGAAGTCGCCGGTCACACCTGCATTCTCGTCGACGACATCGTCGACTCCGGCGGCACGCTGGTGAACGCCGCCGACGCTTTGCTCGCGCAAGGCGCCAAGGCGGTCTACGCCTACATCAGCCACGGCGTGTTGTCGGGCGGCGCTGTCGCGCGTGTTGCCAAGTCGCGGCTCAAGGAATTGGTGATCACCGACTCCATCGAGCCGACCAAGGAAGTACGCGCCGCCGGCAATATCCGCGTGCTGCCGATTGCGTCGTTGATCGGCGAAGCGATCGGCCGCACCGCACACGAAGAGTCGGTATCGAGCCTGTTCGACTAGCCGAACGTCATCGACTGAATCTTTCCGGCAACACTCGTCCTACTTATCCACCACTGACTCACACCGATGCCGCATTGGCTGTGGAGAGTCACAGTCGGCCCGTTGCCTGGAGTCCGCAAATCACTGCTCACTGCTTCTCGAAGATGCCTCTGGCGGGCTGAATCGAGAGGGTTATAGTCAGAAAGCCTAGTGATTCGATTTAGTCGTCAAGGCACCCGTACCCCCTGCGTTTATCTGTAATTCGTGTCCTGCGCGAGCCGTCTTGCCCGCGCCTGTGCGGAGCCGTGCGTTTCCTCGCTCTTACTTCGGCAATCTGGAGACGACATGTCCCTGACAGCTTACGCAGAAGAACCCCGGCTCAATCCGCTCGACGTCGTCGAGCGGCTGGCGACTGGGCACGACTGGTCATTCGAGCGGGCCAGCGACGACGAGATCACCATTCTCGTGACCGGCAAGTGGACCGACTATCAGTTGTCCTACACGTGGATGGACAATATCGAGGCGCTGCACTTGGCGTGCGCCTTCGATCTCAAAGTGCCGGAACGACGACGCTCTGAAGTGCAGTCGCTGATCTCGCTGATCAACGAGCGGCTTTGGGTCGGCCACTTCGATCTGTGGACCAAGGAAGGCATCGTCATGTACCGGCACGCGCTGGTGCTGGCGGGCGCCGCCGAAGCCTCCGGCAAACAGTGCGAAGCGCTGCTCGGCACCGCGCTCGATACCTGCGAGCGCTATTTCACGGCGTTCCAGTTTGTCGTCTGGGCCGGTAAGGCTGCGCGCGAAGCGCTCGACGCGGCCAACTTCGACACGTCCGGCGAGGCGTGACGCGCGCCGTTATTTGACGCTAATATCGGCGTCATGAAACGACCATCGACTCCAAAACCACTCGGCACACTGTCCGGCACCCTCCTTCTGGTTGGTGCCGGCAAAATGGGCCAGGCCATGCTCGATGGCTGGCTGGCGCGCGGACTGAAACCGAAGCAGGTCTCGATCATCGATCCCCAGCCGGCGAAGTCCATCAAGGCGCTCACCAAACGCGGCGTGAAACTGAACGCCAAGCCGGGGCCGAAGGCGAAAGCCGACGCCGGCGCAATCATCGTCGCCGTGAAGCCGCAAATGGCGCCGGAAGCCGTGCCGCCGCTGGGGCTGTATGTCGGCAAATCGACTCTCGTGCTGTCGATCATGGCGGGCCGTACCATCAAATTTATCGAGAACGCGCTGCCGCCCGGCGCGGCGGTCGTCCGCGCGATGCCGAATACGCCTGCCGCCATCGGCCGCGGTATTACGGTTGCTGTCGCCAACGGCAAAGTGTCGGCGCGTCAGCGCAAACTGGCGACCGATCTGCTCGCCGCCACCGGCAAGGTCGAATGGGTCAAGGACGAAGCGCTGATCGACGCCGTCACCGCGCTGTCGGGCTCCGGTCCGGCCTATGTGTTTCTGCTGGCCGAGGCCATGACCAAAGCCGGCATCGCCGCCGGTCTGCCGGCCGCGCTGGCGGGCCGTCTGGCGCGTGAAACCGTGTCCGGCTCCGGCGAGTTGCTGCACCGCTCGGACCTCGACGCGGCCATCCTGCGGCAAAATGTGACCTCGCCGGGGGGAACCACTGCCGCGGCGCTTGAGGTGCTTATGGGGCCTGCGGGTTTTGATGATATTTTGACCAAGGCGATCGCCGCGGCGACAAACCGCTCGCGGCAATTGGCGGGCTAACCCCGCCCTAGAACTGTCGCCTTTGCGGACCTAGATTGAGGGTGTCATTCACCTGATCAGGAGGCCCGACATGGTTCGTAAGCCGAAGCAGCCGACAAAACCGAAGGTGACGGCGCCTCCGCGCACTGGCTCAAATCGCGACAAGGCCATTGCCGCGCTGATGGAGCTTCTCGCCGAGCACTCCTTTGAGGATATCGGACTCGCTGAGGTCGCGGGCCACGCTGGCATCAAGCTCTCGCAATTGCGCGCCGAATTCGGCTCGACGCTCGCCATCCTCGGCGCGCACATCAAACAGATCGATAGCGCCGTGCTCGACGGCGGCGACGCCGATATGGCGGAAGAAACACCGCGCGACCGGTTGTTCGACGTGCTGATGCGCCGGCTTGAACTGCTGGCGCCTTACAAAGAGTCCGTCCGCTCGCTGATGCGCTCGGCACGCCGCAACCCAGGCCTGGCGCTTGCGCTCAACGCCATGGCGGTGCGTTCGCAAAGCTGGATGCTGGAAGCCGCCGGCATCGACGCCGCCGGTCCGCGCGGCGCATTGCGTTCGCAGGGCGCCGCGCTGATGTTCGCACGCGTCATGAATGTGTGGATCGACGATGACGTGGAAGGTCTCGACCGCACCATGGCCGTACTCGACAAAGGTCTCGCCAGCGCCGGACGCTGGGACGGTTTCGTCGGCGATCTGTTGTCGATCCCGAAGGCCATCCTGCGTGGTCCTCGCCGCCGGCGCCGCCGTCCGGCCGAAGAAGATCTGACCGAAGCCGACGCGGCTTAGACAGGCACGCGCACCGTCGCGCGCAAGCCGCCGAGCGGGCTGTCGCCGAGCACGATGTCGCCGCCATGCGACCGCGCGATGTCGCGGGCAATCGCCAGGCCAAGCCCCGTACCGCCCTCGTCCTGATTGCGCGCGTCGTCGAGCCGCAAGAACGGCTTGAAGACATCTTCCCGCGATTCAGCGGGAATGCCCGGACCGTCATCGTCGATGGTCACCGTCAAATAGCGATGATCGCGGTGGCCGGTAATCGAGATCGCCGACGCATAACTTTGCGCGTTCGACACGAGGTTGGCGAGGCAGCGCTTGAATGCCGCCGCCCGCACCGTAACGATCGGCGTGCCGTGAAACACAACCGTCGTCTTGTGGCCGTGGCGTTCTGCATCGTCCTTCAGCTCATCGAGAAAAGACGCCATGTCGGTTGGCACCGACTGCTCGCCGAGATCGCCGCGCGCAAAGGCCAGATAGGCCTCCAGCATGCGCGCCATCTCGTCGACGTCTTTCTTCATCGCCTCGGTTTCGGGCGACGCTTTGATAATAGCCAGTTCCAGCTTGAAGCGCGTCAGCACGGTGCGCAGATCGTGCGACACGCCTGCGAGCATCGCGGTGCGCTGCTCGATGGCGCGCTCGATGCGCATTTTCATTTCGATGAAGGCGGCGGCCGCCCGGCGCACTTCACGCGCACCGCGCGGACGGAAATTCGGCGCATCGCGGCCCTTGCCGAAACTTTCCGCGGCGTCGGCCAGCCGCAGGATCGGCTTGATCTGGTTGCGCAGGAAAATGATAGCGACAATCAGCAGCACGGTTGACGTGCCGACCATCCACAGCAAGAAGATTTCAGAGTTGGACGCATAGGCCGCGTTACGGCGCGCGAACACACGCATCACCGTCTTGTCGAGCTGCACGCGGATTTCCACAAGCGACGACTTGCCGACGGTGTCGATCCAGTACGGCCGCGCGATCTGCTTGCGCAGTTCCTCGGACAAGGTCTGATCGAGCAGCGAGAAGAACGGCTTCGGTCCCGGCGGCGGCATTTCGGTGATCGGCAGGAAGTCGACGACGAGACCGAGCCGTTCCTGCGCAATGCGCCGGATTTGCGCCTGATCGGGATCCTGCGGATAGCGCGAATAGACGTCGATCAGCGCGCCGATGTCCTGCACCACGCCGGCTGACAGGCGCTGCGTAACGACGTTCCAATGCCGCTCCATGAACACGAAAGCGATCACCGACTGCAGAATGACCATCGGCGCGATGATGATCAGCAACGCGCGGGCATAGAGGCCCTTCGGCATCACGGTGTTGAGCCAATGGCTCATGCGTCGCCAGCCGACCGGAATTTTCGCGAGCTGCGCGTGAATGCGCCGCACGAACGGGATGGCGTCGTACCATTGCCAGGCACGCACGATGCGGTCGAGCGTCGTCCGGATGCTGGCGATGCCGGCGTCGAGACTGGTCATGTCGTAACCACCAGCCGGTAGCCGATACCGCGCACGGTCTGAACGAACATCGGATCCGCAGGATCGTTTTCGATTTTGCGGCGCAGCCGATTGACCTGCACATCGACGGCACGCTCGCTGACAGTGCCGCCATTGCCGGCAAGTGCCAGGCGCGTGACGGTTTCGCCGGGCGTCGCCGCTAGGATACGCAGCATCTCGCGTTCGCGATCGGTCAATCGGACGGCATCTTCGCCACGGCGCAGTTCACCGCGCGCAAGGTGATAAATGAAGGGGCCAAAGCGCACCGACTCCGGTTGCGGCGCCGCGGCGGGCCGCACGCGCTTGAGAATGCTGGCGATGCGCAGCGACAATTCGCGCGGCTCGAAGGGTTTCGACAGATAATCGTCGGCGCCCATCTCGAGACCTTTGATGCGGCTCTCGGCGGCGTCGCGCGCCGTCAGCATCAGGATCGGAACGCTCGACGTGCCGCGCAGCGATTGCGCAAAGTCGAATCCGTTTTCGCCAGGCATCATCACGTCGAGAACGAGCAGGTCGAACCTCAGACCGATGAGTTTGGCGCGCGCATCGGCGGCACTCTCGGCGGTGCTGACACGGTAGCCCTCGCCGCTGAGAAACCGCGACAGCAGATCGCGGATGCGGCGGTCGTCGTCGACCACCAGCAAATGCGGTGCGTCGTCAGGAAGCATAGCGGGGACGGTCATGCGCAAACCACTCCCTGTTTAGCTCCGCGCCTTGGCGTGATGATCAGCGCGCGCGATCTGGCGCAGGACGCTTTCACGATTGTCGCTGTCGATCATGGCGGTCAGAAACCGCCGCGCGGCCTCATGCGCGCCGGGCCCGAGTTCGGCGAAGGCGCGATTGATGCGCACGGTCTGCAACTGCGCGAGCTTGAGCGACAACGCCTCGCCCTTCGGCGTCGCGAACAGCAGTCGCTGCCGACGGTCCTGCGCCCCTTCCTTCTGGACGACGTAGCCCTGGTCGACCAATTGCTTGAGCACGCGACCGAGGGATTGCTTGGTGATGTTGAGAATGTCGAGCAGATCCGCGACCTTCATGCCCGGATTGCGATTGACGAAATGCAGCACACGGTGGTGCGCGCGGCCGAAATTGAGCTTGAACAAAACCTCGTCTGGATCGCCGACGAAATCGCGGTAGGCAAAAAACAGAAGCTCGATGATATCCCAGACCGGCGGCGCAACGGGGGCGGCCGCAGGGTCGGGCGCTGGCGCGGCGGCGGATTTCGAGCTCATATTTATGTCAGCCATGTTGACATATTTTGATTTTATGTTACAAAAACGAGCCTAAAGACGAAAGGATAGTACCAAGACGGTGCTACCCCGACCGTAAGACAGGCTTCCGACGGGCTTCTTCGCAGTCATACCGGGTGTTGCCGGGTGACGCAAAGTGTTGGAAGTAGCGCTAAAAATGCGCCATCACAGCGGCGGAAGCGGCCACAGGGCCCCTCGGCGCGCATGATCTCGCACTTAGCGTCAGTAGAATTTGGCGTCAGTAGAATAGAGTTCACGGAGGAAGGTCATGGCTGCGCAATCATACGACAAGCTCGACGGGGTCATCTGGTACGACGGCAAGCTGGTGCCGTGGGCCGAGGCCAACGTGCATGTCCTGACCCACGGCCTGCACTATGCCAGCGCCGTGTTCGAGGGTGAGCGCGCCTATGGCGGCCACATCTTCAAGTCGACGCAGCATTCCGAGCGGCTGAAGCGCTCCGCCAATATCCTCGATTTCGACATCCCCTTCTCCGTCGCCGAGATCGACGCCGCCAAAAAGCTGGTCGTCGAGAAAAACGGCAAGAAAGAAGCCTATGTCCGTCCGATCGCCTGGCGCGGTTCGGAAATGATGGGCGTGTCGGCGCAGAACAACAAGATCCACCTCGCAATCGCAAGTTGGGAATGGCCCAGCTATTTCGACCCCGAGCAGCGGCTCAAGGGCATCCGTCTCGATCTTGCCGAGTATCGCCGGCCCGATCCGAAGACCGCGCCCTGCCGCGCCAAGGCCGCCGGTCTCTACATGATCTGCACCATCTCCAAACACGCGGCCGAGCGCAAAGGCTACGCCGACGCCATGATGCTGGACTGGGAAGGCCGCGTCGCCGAATGCACCGGCGCCAACATCTTCTTCATCAAGGACGGCAAGATTCACACGCCGATCGCCGACTGCTTCCTCGACGGCCTGACCCGTCAGACCGCGATCGAACTGGCGAAGCGGCGCGGCATCGAGGTGGTCGAACGCCGCATCCTGCCGGATGAACTCGACGCGATGGAAGAATGCTTCATCACCGGCTCCGCGGCTGAAGTCACCGCGGTGGCGGAAATCGCCAAGTGGAAGTTCACGCCCGGTAGCATCACCAAGACGCTGATGGACGACTACACTGCGGAAGTGAATGCACCGGCCAAGAAAGCCGCAGCGGCCTGAACCCCTTCCCGCGAACCGAACAATAAAAAGCCGGCTGTTTTAGCCGGCCTTTTTGTCGGCCGCCGGCGCTTGCGGCCGCAGCAAGGTCACGTATCGCACGTGATATTTCGCCATGAAACGATCGAGCGGCTCGTCGATCACACGGCGGCGCGTCTGTGAGGCATGGCGCAGCAGCAACTCACCCTTATCGCCGAAGGCGACGAAGCCGACGTGAAAGTAATCGAGGTTGGCACGCTGCGTAACGAAACCGACGATGTCGCCGGGCGCGAGTTTGTCCCGATGGATCAGCAGCGTGTCGCGCGGAATAACGGTCATCGGAAACTGGCGCCGCCCAAGACCGCGTTCGGCCGTCACCGTTTTCTGAATATCGATCGCGCCATCGAGCACGACCCAGCGGCAGGTCTTGTTCTCGACGTTGTGTTGGCCCCACTCGAAAAAATAATGATTACGCTCGCGCCAGGCGACGACACCGTTGTGATATCGGATGGTGCGCAGATGCGTCTCGAATTCTGACGGCACGCGCGACATCGCCGCCGCCAGCACAGTCTCGCAATAAGTCACGCAATCGAAGGCATCATCGCGTGCCACCAGTTTTTCGGTACGGCGCGCACTCCCGATAAGGGTGTAGCCACGATAGCGTGTGCCCTTAAGCGACGCGGCGATGAAGTCGACGCGCTGCGACATCGCTGGCAGCTTCTGTGCATCGAGGATCAGCCAGCCGATGCGAGGCTCGTCGTCGGCCATGGCCGGTGCAACGCCGCTGGCCAACAATGCGCCGCCTGCGAGAATGTGCAGGGCGCCACGCCGGGTTGGTGTCGAATCGAAAGGCATTGGGGGCATTTTGCCGCCTAATCCCGGATGACCACCAGCCGGTCGGTGCCGGATTCGGCGGCCCAGATTTCTCCCGGCCGGCCCAGCACCTGCCGCACTGACGCATTGTGGCGGTTGCTGCCGAAGCTCTCAAACGTCTCGGTGACGGGATCGAAACGCACCACGGCATTGCCCGGCCAGTCGGTGAGCCAAATTTTGTCCCTGTCGTCGACAAAAACGGCGTAGCAACCCTGCTTGCTCTTCGGCAGTGGCCACACCTTCCACGTCTTCGCCATCGGATCGAAGCGCCCCACCTCGCCGGTGTTCCAGAAGCTCACCCACAGCAATCCCTTGGAATCCGACCAGATGCGGCGTGGCCCGACACCGGCCTTCGGTGGCGGCACCACCAGCGCGTCACCACTCACCGTATCGATCTTGGCGATGTGATCGCCTGCGAGCGAGGCGTACCAGACGTCGCCGTTTGGCGTCGTGGTGATGCCGTAAGGACCGGCGCCGCGCGGCGCTTTCCAGGCCTCGACCTTGCTCGACGCCGGATCGACGCGGCCATAGACACCGTTCTGGCCGGTGAACCAGAGGATACCTTTACGGTCGAAGGTCGCGGTGTTGAGATTGGCGTTGGGGAAGTCCGGCAGCAGCGGAAACAGCTTCACCGCACGGGTCGCCGTATCGACCCGAACGACGGCGTTCAGCCCGCCATCGGTGATCCAGGCCGCGAGATCGGGGCCGATGATGACGCCGTGCGGCGCGGCATCCGGCCCGAGCGGCACATGAACCGTACGCCGCGTCTTGGGATCGAGAATGCCGAGCGCGCCCTGGCTCTGCGCCGTGTACCAGACCTTGCCATCCGGCGCCGGCGCGACGTCATGCGGATGCGCCCCGCGCGGCACATCGTAATAGGCGACCTCCGCGGCCGGTGAGCCGCTGACGCCAAGCGCGATCACCGCTACCGCCGCGATCACGAACGGAACCATGTTGCCCCTCAGTCTTCACCTGTCGCGCGATTGCTCGCGCTCTGCCCTACTTCACCGCTTCGTGCTTGCCGTGCGCAGCCCAGCGCCCGGCAGCGGCGTCATCCGTCGCTCTTGCCTCGACCCATGTTTTTTCGCCCGCCTTCTCGACCTGTTTCCAGAACGGTGCGCGCGTCTTGAGATAGTCCATCAGGAATTCCGCCGCGGCGAAAGCAGCCTCGCGATGCGACGAGGCGGTTGCCACCATCATGATGTCGTCACCCGGCGCGATGCGGCCATGGCGATGGATGACGGTCACGCCGAGCAGCGGCCAGCGCTGCATCGCATCGCTCACATGCCGTTCGATTTCGGCTTCCGCCATGCCGGAATAATGCTCGAGCGTGAGCGCCGCGATCGGCTCGCTGCCCTCATTGCCGCGGCAAATGCCGGTGAACGTCACCAGCGCGCCAACGTCGGTACGCCCGCCGCTCAGCTTCTTTGCCTCGGCAGCGGCGTCAAATGGCTCGCTCTGGATGCGAATAGTCGGAGTCATGGCGCAATCTTACAGGCCTTGCGCTTTCGGCGCCATTGCCCGGCGCTAGCCGCCGGTCATGGGCGGGAAAAACGCGATTTCAGCGGCACCGGCAATCGCCGCCTGCGCCTTAACGTGCGTCTTGTCGATCGCGGCGCGGATCACCGTCGGGTTCTCGAAGGCATAGGCATATTCTTCGCCGCGCGAGGCCAGCCATGTCATCAACTCGCCAACGGTGGCAACGCCGACCGGAACGTCGACGTCTTCGTCGGCTTTGCCAACGCGTTCGCGCACCCAGGCGAAGTAGCGCACCTTCATCGTCGTATCCCGCTCAGTCGATCACGTAGCGAAGACCGGCGCGCATGTAATCCCAGCCGGTGTAAAGCGTCACGATTGCCGACAGCCACATCAGCGTGATGCCGATCTCGATGGTCTGCGGCAGCACTTTCACCCCGGCCTCGCCCGCGATCAGGAAGCCGATGGCGACGAGTTGTCCGACCGTCTTCCACTTCGCCAGCGTGGTGACTGGAATGCTGACATGCAGATCGGCAAGGAATTCACGCAGCCCCGACACCAGAATTTCGCGACACAAAATGATCACCGCCGCGAGCAGCGTCCAACCGCGGATCGTGCCATCGGCGGCAAGCATCAACAGGCTCGACGACACCAGCAGCTTGTCGGCGATGGGGTCGAGCATACGGCCGAGCGACGACTGCTGACCCCACATGCGCGCAAAATAGCCATCGAGAATGTCGGTCACACCGGCGGCGGTGAAGACTGCCAACGCCACCCAGCGCAGCCAAAGCCCGCCGTCGAGAATGCTTTGCCAATAGATCAGGCCCACCACCACCGGAACGGCAGCAATGCGGGCGTAGGTCAAGATATTCGGCAGCGCGAACGGGTGCGCTGGCAGCCGGCCCGAATTGACAGGATTCATGGGCGACAAAGGATCATTCCACCGCGGCTAGGTCAATCGCCCGCGGCACGCGATCCCCGGACACCACACCGGGACTTATTGGATCGGAGCTCTTGGCAGCTTGCTGACGCCCGCTTCCATGACGAAGGTCTGGTCGAGCGAATACCACTCGCCCACCGCGCCTTCCGGGGAAGGACCGTCGTGGCGTACATAGTCACCGATCAGCGCGCGGGTAACCCCAAACTGTGCGTCGGTTTCCAGATTTACGTCGTCCGGCGTGTAAATCTGCGAAATCAGTGTCTTGAAGGCTTCCTTCCAGATCAGGAAGTGCAGATGCGCCGGACGGTAATTGTGGCGGTGGGCGATGCGCAGCAGATCGCCGACCGGGCCGTCGATCGGGATCGGATAGCCCGCCGGTTTGACGCTGCGGAAGCCGAAATGGCCCATGGCGTCGGTCGTGAACTTGCCGCGCAGATTCATGTCGGCCTGCTGCGGATCCTGCTGCTCGTACAACCCTTCCGGCGACGAATGCCAGATGTCGACCTCGGCGCCCGCGATCGGGTTACCTTTCACGTCCTGCACCGTGCAGTTGACGAACAAAGCCGGTCCCGGCGTCGGCGAGCGGATGATCGAACCGCCGTTTTCGGTGCGCGGTGAATTCAGCCGCCAGAACGGCCCGAGCAGATTTGCGGTGGTTTCGGTCTGGCCGTTATTGCCGTTGTTCAAAAGGCAGACGAGCGCGGAAAAGCCGAGCGAGCCCGACATCAGCACCACTTCATTATGCGTGGCGTTGGACATCTGACCCAGTTTGGCGACGATCTGCGCACCGGCCTGGAATTCTTCTTCGGTGAGGCGCACGTCGCGCGCGAAGCCGTGCAGATGCTTGATCAGCGAGGCGACGATCTCGCGCATGCGCGCATCGTCGATGGTCTTGTAGGCTTCCAGCACCGCCGGCGTGACGTCTTGCTGCGTCTTGATGATCATGCTTCCCCCTTGCCGGTCAGGTCTGGCCAGCCTTCTCGTGGAAGAACTCATATATCTTTCGCGCGGTCTCCGCATTAATTCCGGCGACATTGGCGAGATCGGTCAGCGACGCGCGCTCAATGGCTTTCACAGTGCCGAAATGCCGCAACAGGGCCCGCTTGCGCGTCGGGCCGATGCCGGCAATTTCCTGCAGGCCAGCTTCGCGGATATCCTTTTTCCGCCGCGTCCGATGCGAACCAATGGCAAAGCGGTGGGCTTCATCCCGCAGCCGCTCGACAAAGTACAGCAGCGGATCGCGCGGCGGCAGCTTGAACGGCGTGCGCCCGGGCATGAAGAAGGTTTCGCGGCCCGCATCGCGGTCCGGTCCCTTGGCGATCGAGACCACCGGGAGATATTGCAGCCCGAGTTCGGCCAGTACGTCGGTCGCGACCTTGAGCTGGCCCTGCCCGCCGTCGATCAGGATCAGGTCCGGCCAAGACGCGTCATCGGAATCGAAGTCGATGGGATCTGGTGTTTCGGCATCAGGCTGGGGCTCGGCGCCCGCTTCCGCCTGCGGAACCGACGGCGCTTCGCCGAGATCGTCGCGCGGCGCTTCTTTCAACAGCCGCTTGAAACGCCGCTCTAGGACCTCGCGCATCATGGCGTAGTCGTCGCCGGGCGTTAGTTCGGTGGAGCGGATGTTGAACTTGCGGTATTGGTTTTTGCGGAAGCCTTCCGGCCCGGCGACAATCATGCCGCCGACCGCATTGGTGCCGCCGATATGACTGTTGTCGTAGACCTCGATCCGGCGCGGCTCCTTCGGCAACTGGAACGTTTCGGTCATCGCCTTGAGCAACCGCTGCTGCGACGACGTCTCGGCGAGCTTGCGCCCCAGCGCTTCGCGCGCATTGGCCAAAGCGTGATTGACCAGATCCTTGCGCTCACCACGCTGCGGCACGCTGACCTCGACCTTGCGGTCGGCCTTGATGCTCAGCGCCTGCGCCAGCAACTCGCGCTCCTCGAATTCATGCGATACGAGAATGAGCCGCGGCGGCGGTTTGTCGTCGTAAAACTGCGCCATGAAGGTATCGAGCACTTCCGCTGGCGTTAGGCTGCGGTCAGCCTTGGGGAAGTAGGCGCGGTTGCCCCAGTTCTGCCCGGTACGGAAGAAGAAGACTTCGACGCAGGTATAGCCGCCGGCCTGATGCACGGCGAAGACGTCGGCTTCCTCGAGCGTGCGCGGATTAATGCCCTGATGCGATGTGACCGCGGATAAAGCCGCAAGCCGGTCGCGATAGATCGCGGCGCGTTCGTAATCCATCTCGGCGGACGCGGCATCCATCTCGCCCGCCAGTTCCTCATGCACAGCCTTGCTGCGGCCCGACAGGAAGTCGTTGGCTTCGCGGACCAGCGCCGCATAGCCGGCGAAGTCGATCTCCTGGGTGCACGGGCCGGAGCAACGCTTGATCTGATGCAGAAGACACGGCCGCGTCCGGCCCTCGAAGAACGAATCCGAACACGAGCGCAACAGGAATGCGCGCTGCAAAGCATTGATGGTGCGGTTCACCGCGCCGGCATTGGCGAAGGGCCCGTAATAGTGTGCCTTGCGCGTGCGTGCGCCGCGATGTTTCAGGATCTGGGGCGCCCAGTGGTCCGACGTGATCATGATGTAGGGGAACGACTTATCGTCGCGCAGCAGTACGTTGAAGCGCGGCCGCAAGCGCTTGATCAGGTTGGCTTCGAGCAGCAGCGCTTCGGTCTCGGTCGCCGTCGAGACGAATTCCATCGTCGCGGTGGCCGCGATCATGCGCGTGATGCGACCGTCGTGGCCGATCGGGCGCGTGTAGGACGTCACCCGCTTCTTGATGTTTTTGGCTTTTCCGACGTAGAGCACCTCGCCCTTGCCGTCGATCATGCGGTAGACGCCCGGCGCCGACGGCGCGTGCTTGACGAAACGCAGGATTGCGGCGCGGCCGGCGGCGAGCGTGCCGTCCGGAGCCTCGTTCAGGTCGAGTGCGGGCAACGAGGATTCTTCCTCGTCTTCGCGAAGCTCGGTATCCGGATCGATGTCTTTGGGCGTGCCGGTCATCGGGACGTAGATAATAAGCTTTTTCTATTCCGCGATATCGCTATCCGGCGTGCGCCAGGCCAGATGCTGGCCGCCGTCCACGGCAATCGTCATGCCGGTCACGCTTTGCGCTTTGGCCAGATAGAGCACCGCCGCAGCAATATCGTCCGGCGACGGCCCCCGCCCCAGCGGTACGGTGGCGGCCTGAGCAGCAAATTGAGCGTCAGTCTGGCGCGGGCTCGGCAGAGTCGGCCCCGGCGCCACGGCATTGACCCGCAGCTTCGGCGCCAGCGCCTGCGCCAGCATCGCCGTCGCATCATGCAACGCGGCCTTGCTCAAGGCGTAGGAAAAGAACAACGGCGTCGGCTTGAGCACGCGCTGGTCGAGGATGTTGACGATCGATGACCCCGCGGGCGCCTGCGCAGCGAAGGCTTGCGCGAGAAACAACGGCGCCGTCAGGTTGACGGCCATCGTGCGCTCGAACCGCCTGCGATCCAATGTCTCGATATCGTCGGCCTCGAACTCGCTTGCGTTGTTGACCAGTAACGTCAAAGGCCCGAATGCGTTCGACGCCGCGACGAGCCCGTGTACACCATCGGCATGGGCGAGATCGGCAATGACAACATGCGCCTTGCCGCCTGCATTTCTGATCTCCGCGACAAGCGTCTCGGCGTCGGCATGCGACGCAAGACTGTTGAGCACGACGGCATAACCGTCTCGCGCCAACGCCAGCGTGATGGCGCGGCCGATGCGGCGGCCCGCGCCTGTGATCAATGCCACGCGCGGCGATAGGGTGTCGGCATTCGTCATGGCACTGTTTCAGATCGCATCATTTGATTTCGAAGAACGGCAAACGGTACTTCATTGCAGCATCGCGTTCGCGTGCGGACGTTATAGTAAATGGAAACTGAGCCGACATAGTAAATCAATTACGCGACCGCCGTTTTTCATAACAGTTCTTTAGGGATAACGCCGGGTCATCCTTACCGATTCATAACCGCTTAACGTAAAAGGCGCGATAAATCCTCCACGAAAAAGAGAGCTAATTTTCTGCCGCGATACGCGCCGCGCGCACAACGAGCGCCCTGCCGGCGGCACACGAGTGGAGTACCAGTGATGAAGAAAACGATTTTGGCGCTTGGCCTGGTGGCAATGACCGCAAGCGCAGCCGCCGCCGCCGATCTGCCGCGCAGCCCGGCCCCGTATTATGCGCCTGCAGCCGCCGGCTTTAACTGGGGCGGCGCTTATGTCGGCGCCAACCTCGGTTACAACTGGGGCAAGGTCAGCAATTCCAACACATCGCCGAGCGGTCTCGAAGGCGGCGTGCAGGGCGGCTACAACTGGCAGAACGGCCAGTTCGTGTTCGGCGCCGAAACCGATCTGCAGTTGAGCGGTTCCGAAGACACCTTCGCGCCGTTCAAGTTCTCGAACCCGTGGTTCGGCACGCTGCGCGGCCGTGGCGGCTTTGCGTACAGCAACTTCCTGTTCTATCTCACCGCCGGTCTTGCCTATGGCAACGTTAAAGCCGAAAGCGCCTTCCTGAGCGAAAGCCGCACCCAGCTCGGCTGGACGGTCGGCCTCGGTGGCGAAATGGGCATCTCGCAGAACTGGTCGGCGAAGCTCGAGTACCTCTATATGGATCTCGGCAGCCGCACCTATTCCGTTACCGGTACGAGCAACGCATTCCACGACAATGTTCTTCGCGTCGGCCTGAACTATCACTTCTGAGCGAAACGTCTCACGCTGAGCGTTTCATGTGGCGAGCAAACCCCGGGCGAAAGCCCGGGGTTTTTCGTTGCCGGTATCGGGCTGCGATTTTGCGGCGAAAACGGGCGCCAATTGCGGCGGGATGGCGGCGATTCAAAGACACAAATATGATAATAAAATCAATAGCTTAGTGTGTCTTTTGTACACTAGACGCACCTGCGGATCCGAATAGTGTCCGCGCATTGGGGGCTGCTTTTTCGGAGATTTGTCATGAAGCGTTTGGTTCTTGCGGGCGTCGGTGCACTCGCGCTGGTTTCGACTTTTAGCGCGGCGAATGCCGCCGACATCGCGCGGCGGCAGGCGATGCCCACGAAGGCGCCTGTCTATGCCCCGATCTATAACTGGACCGGCGCTTACGTCGGTATCAATGGCGGCGGCGGCTGGGGACGTTCAGATACGGCGGCGCCGTTCGCGTCCGGCGGTTTTAACACGTCGGGCGGCCTTGTCGGCGGCACTGTCGGTTACAACTGGCAGGCCAGTCAGGCGGTTTTCGGCGTTGAAGGCGATATCGACTGGAGCAACATCCGCGGCAGCACCACCTGCGGCGTCGGCCTGTCCTGCGAAACCAAGAACTCCTGGCTCGCCACCGCGCGTGGCCGCGTCGGCTATGCCTTCGATCGCTTCCTGCCATACGTGACCGGCGGTCTCGCCGTCGGCGACATCAAGAACAGCGTCTCGGGCCTCGGTTCCTCAACCACCACGAAGGCCGGTTACGCCATCGGCGGCGGTCTGGAAGCCGCTCTCGCCGGTCCGTGGACCGCCAAGGTCGAATATCTCTATGCCGATCTCGGCCGCGGCACCTCGGTGCTCGGCGCCGACACCAAGTTCAACGCCAGCATCGTGCGCGCCGGCCTGAACTACCGCTTCTAATAGGACTCATCACATCGAGTTGAAAAGCCCCGGCCATGTGCCGGGGCTTTTTTCGTTGAGGGCACACGTTTTCCGGGGAACCAATTGCCTCTGTTGCTTTCAGGACACCCTGCGCCGCGGTCCACAGGCAGGGCGGAACGTTTGCAAAAGCGTGGCGTTGTTTGGGCAATCGGGGGCGGCGTTCTGGCCGTCCAGAGATGAGCTTATCAGTCCAACGGCTATGAGGTACGTCATGAAAAATCTTCTTCTCGCCAGCGTCGGTCTTCTTGCGCTCGGTGTCGCGTCTGCTTCCGCCGCCGACATCCAGCGTCGCGTCATGCCGACCAAGGCACCGGTGGAATACGTCGCTCCCATCTATAACTGGACCGGTCCCTATATCGGTCTCCAGGGTGGTGGCGGCTGGGGTCGTTCGGATTATTCGATCGGTGGATCGTCGCGTCCGAGCGGCGGCCTGATCGGCGGCACGCTTGGCTATAACTGGCAGTCGGGCCCGCTGGTGTACGGCCTCGAAACCGATATCGCCTGGGCGAACATCAGCGGCAGCGCTGGCTGCGGTGGCGTGTTCGGATGTTCGACGCGTAACAACTGGCTCGGCACCACGCGCGCCCGTCTCGGTTACGCGATGGATCGCTGGATGCCGTATGTCACGGGCGGCTTCGCCTATGGCGGCGTTAAGACCTCGGTCGCCGGCTTTGACTCGAGCCGCACCAAGGGTGGTTGGACCGTCGGCGCCGGCATCGAAGCCGCGATCGCCGGGCCATGGACCGCCAAGGTCGAATATCTCCACGTCGATCTCGGCAGCGCCGACGCCGCTTTCGGCACCTCGGCGAACTACCGCTCCGACATCGTGCGCGCGGGTTTGAACTACCGTTTCTAAGCGCCGATCATCGTCAAATAAAAAAGCCCCGGAGTTTTTTCCGGGGCTTTTCGTTTGTGCAGCGCGCTGCCGCGTTACGCTTTGACCTTGGTTTCTTCGAAGACCGGAAACTTCGCCGCGAACGCGTCGTGCCAGGCGACCAGCTTCGGATAATCCTTGCGCCACTTTCCTTCAAAGCGCAGGTCGAGATAGCCCAGCACGCAAGCCAGCGTGATCTGACCGACATCGGGCACCGCGGTGATCGCCGGCGGCGCGGCTTCAAGCGCTTTCAGACCGCGCGCGACCTTGTCGTTCTGCCGGTCTACCCAGCTTTGAACCTTCATGTCGGCCGGGCGGAAGCGGCCTTCGTAAACCAGCAGCAGGCATGAATCGAGAATGCCGTCACCCAGCGCCTGCAAACGCAGCGCGGCGAAACGCGCGTTCGCATCCTTGGGAACGATCTTGCCGCCGCCGGCGACGTGATCGAGATACTCAACGATCACCGGCGAGTCGTAATAAGCGTTGCCGTCTTCGGCGACCAGCACCGGAATTTTTCCGAGCGGGTTCTGCACGCGGACGCTGTCGGCGGGATCCTCGAGATCAACCGCCTGCAACTCGATCTTGGATGAAAGGCCCAGCAGGCTCGCCGCAATGCGGACTTTGCGGGCGAACGGCGACGCCGGACCGGAACGCAGGATCATCATGGCAATACAATTCCTTGCAACAGGGGCGCGATGAATAGCCCGCCCCCGCCGCTCGGCCAACTAAAAATTTGCAGCCGCACGGCGCGCGCAGGCCGTGCGGCGATCGCAATCGGATAGGCTATCCCGTGATGACCAGATTGACCGCTTTGGGGCCCTTGCCCTTCTTGTCCGGCTCGACGTCGAAGCTGATCTTCTGCCCCTCGTTCAAACCTTTAAGCCCGGCTTGCTCAACGGCCGTGATGTGTACGAACACATCGCGCCCGCCATCATCGGGCTTCACAAAACCGTAGCCACGCTCACCGTTAAAGAATTTAACAACGCCAGTTTGCGCCATCACGAACGCTCCTCCCAGGATGCTTCGCTGCCGTGCCCCACGCCCAGCAGCCCAGCCCCGACAGTTCCGCTCGAGATAGCGTCAGCCTCAACCGGCCTTCGTCACCTCCACCAGTCCCCACGAACCGGAGGCGGAACGTCATTGCCAATGGTTGGACTACACACCAACTGGGTTGCCGTGAAAAGAGGCTCGCTACTCTCCCGCGAGCCAATCGAGTCTAAATCCGCCCTTGCCATCACGGCCCAGAATGCCCGCCAGCACGGGCAGTAATGCCTTGAGCTCGCTTTCCAGCGTCCAGGGCGGGTTCACCACGATCAGGCCGGAGCCGTTGAGTCGGCTTGGATCGCTCAGGGGCGAGACGGTCAGTTCGGCCCGCAAAATCTTGCGAATACCGAGCTTCGTCAGGCTTTTGGCCAGGGCATCCGGCTCGGGACGGCCCTTGATCGGGTACCACAGCGCATAGATGCCCGTGGCCCATTTGCGGTGCGCGACGGCCAGCCCCTTCGACAATTGATAGAAGTCGTCGTCGCGCTCGAAAGGCGGATCAACCAGCACCAGGCCCCGGCGTTCCGGCGGCGGCACATAGGCGGACAAGGCCGTCCAGCCGTCGATTTCCAGCGTCTTGATGCGCGGATCGCCGCGTAAATTGGATGCCAGCGTAACTGCCGCCTTGGGCTCAAGTTCGCAAGCGATCAGCCTGTCGTCAGGCCTCAACCAGGCCCGCACAATGGCGGGCGACCCTGGATATACTTTCAGGGCGCCGCGGTCGTTCAGCGCGCCAATGACGTCGAGATACGGCACAAGCAATACGGCGGCCTTGGGCGGCACTTCGGCGGCCACGAGACGCCCGATGCCATCCTCCCACTCACCACCGCGGCTCGCTTCCGCACCGGTGAGATCGTAGAGCCCCGCGCCGGCATGAGTATCGATGACGCGAAACGGCGCGTCCTTGGTCCGCAGATAATCGAGGATGCGGCACAGCACCGCGTGCTTCAGAACGTCGGCGAAACTGCCGGCATGAAAGGCGTGTCGATAATTCACGTGTCGCTACAACTCCGCCGAGATCCGTTGCGGAAGCTTATGGCATATCAAGACGCGCCATGCATGCACGTGTTCTGACGGAACGGCATCACCGCGGGACACCGCGCAGTCCGAAATGCGCGCGCGGCTTTATCGTCGGCAGCGGTCGTGACCGCTTGCGAAGCGGCGGCGCCGCGACATCCGGCAGTGGCACGACAACCGACAGCGGCACAGCGCGACGTCGCGAACGCTTCACGACACGCAACAGCGCCCGCGCAGTGACGAAAATCGCCGCCGTAAATCCGAGCACATGCAGTCCCGGCGCGAGGTGCAACGGCAGCGCCGACGGACAGAGCGCGTTCAACCACTGAGGGCCGGCGCCATGGCACACCATCGAGCCAACAACATCATCGGCGGTGATTGGCCATAGCGCCATATAACCAAGCCCACCGAAGCAAGCGGCGAAGCACATATAATCCTTGAGACGATTCATCGCCGCGCTCCCATCCTGCGCTTCAAATCGCGGGTGGAAGATGTAGGCAATTGCGTTACGGGAAGCTTGTCGCAATTCGCGACTCGCGGTGCTTATCCCACACCGCGCCGGCTGATCGTTAGTAGCCGCTTAATGCGATCGCAGACTCTACGCCCGTCAAATTGATGCGAAATTTTTGCGACCAAAAATGAATATCGGGCATAGGATTTACGCGCAGCACATTTCTAACAATCGCGTGCGCTCAGCCGCGCACGGCCGGCATCGAGATACGATCCCGCCGGCACGACCGCCGCGTCAGTTCCGCACAATCGCGGAACGAAAAATCCTTATTGATGCAAATACGCACTTCGTTCAGCCGCTTGCTGTCGCAAGCGACGGTGATGGCGTCGCGCGGCATGGACGGATTGGCTTTAACGAAGGCGTCGGCAATGTCGCCTGGCGACACTATGATCGGCCGGTTGAGTTCGAGATATTCCGCTGGAATTTTTGTCACCGCACGCGCCTTGCGGATGGTTTCGAAATAGGCGCGGGCCTGCAGCCCTGAACAGGTGCCGTGGCGGTCCCATTCGTGAAAGATCAGCCGCGGGCTCGGCATCAGATCGAGCATGCTGCCGACGATGTTGCGGTCGAGCCGCGGTGACGGCACCTGGCAGAAGGCGGGAAAGCCACGCTCATACTGCGGCCACAGCCCGTGGACGACGAAGGAAAAAGGCCGACCGCTGCATTGCTGGTCTGGCGACCGGTTCGGCGACCGCTCTTGCGCAGCTTCGCAGTACGAAGGCGACCAGGACAGCGCCAGAATATAGAAATCGAACTCACCCGGCGTATTCTGCCGGCGGTCACGCCCGCCCTGCGCGAACGCCACCACGGCAAACAGGAACACGAAACTCATCGTGAGGGCCGTGGAATAGACCATCTGCCGAATGCGACGACGCACCATCACTTGCCCTCACCAAACCAGAACAAACCGGAAATTGACGTAGCTCAAAGGTTCCGGAAACTGTACCGGGACAATGAGAACATTTCAAGAACAAAATGCGATGATGTCGCCGTGACCGCGTATCAGGGCATCGCCATCTTGCAGCGCGGGTTGTAGGCCCAGTTGCGGTCGAGACCGACCACGCAGAATTCGACGCCCCAGGACCAGCCGATTTCGGACGTATCCTCGCCGATGACATAGTTCACGACGTGCTTCTTACCGTCGGTTACCGTCGCCACCGCCGAGCAGAACCGGCGCGGAATCGTGCCCGCCGCCCAAGGGCGGTAGGCCACCTGCCGGACGCGCTCGAAATCGACGATTTCGAGGTTCGAGTTCCAGAAGCGGCTTTCCTTGGTGGCGAAGCGCGAGGCGACGGTGCTCAAGCCCGCTTCGCACCCCGGCAGATCGCCGTCGTAACGCGGGCCTGTCATATAGATGCCCTTCTCGAAGATGTTCGCGGCCTGCACCGGCGCCAAAGCGGCCAGCGTGAAAACGGCAACGACAATATGAAGGGTTATTTTGCGGACCATGATCAGAACTCCACCAAGCGCATGATCCGCATCAAGCGCGCCGTTGCCGGCAAGGATCATGCGCATTCACAAACTCACCCCGACTTTAACACAGCTTTTTCGTAATGCAGCCGATTCGTGCACAGGTTTGGCAGGCATGAATCGCGAAATGACTCGTGAGTCAGTTTGCGAATCTGCATGCTTTTTGGTGCGAGTCGGTTGCGTAGCGTGCGGGCGTAGGTTTTGCGCTCAGCCGAAATTTCGCCGTGCGTAGTTGTGCGTTTGTAGCGTTGCGTTTGGCGTCTGCGTCACCGCTTGTATGTAGCGTTTGTCGCGTTCCCTGTTGCTTTGCGTACAGTCTGTAGAGTTCACGGCGTTGGTTGCCGGCCAGGGGCCGGCAACCGCG
>CAIYTE010000146.1 GCA_903929045.1 uncultured Hyphomicrobiales bacterium | reverse complement strand
GCCGTCCGAACTCGCAGGGCGACCCCTACGCCATCGCTTCCCAGATTTTGAAGACGATCAGCGAAGTCCCAACTGCGAAGAAGGCCGCAGCCTAAGCTTCCCGCCAAGACGTCGACTATCAGCGGGCGTCCCTTTCGAGGGGCGCCCGTTTTTTATGGGCAGCAAGTCGAGAGGTCAGAAAATGAAAAGCGCGATGACGGCGAGCCCGGCAACAAGGCCGGCCACGGTCGCAAGCTTCTCGCGGCGATAGCGCCGCGGCCCGTAGACGCCGGCCGCACGGCGCTCGGCGATCAAGGCAGCGTCGAACTCGGCCGAGGAAGAATACACGCAAGCCATGGCTGCACCGGCCTGCGCGGCATAGGTCTGAAGGACTTGATCACGGTTGCTTTCGGCGAACGCTGACATGCCGTCATTGTAACCCCGGCATGGTAAACGAGACGTTGCGGACTCAAGGCCCGGCCTTGGCGGCGCGCCTACGTGGCAAGGACGGCGTCTGCTTTACGGGCCCTGCGGGCGGCCAGGCGGCGCTTGATGATGCCGGAGTTCGCCTCGGCCGCACGGGCGGCAGCGGCCTGCCTCGCCTGCTCACACCCGGGCTCGTCGGGCGCGATGTGATGGCGATTGCGGCCCCCGTTCTTCGCGGCATAGAGCGCCTCGTCGGCGCGCAGCAGCAGCGCATCGAGGTTGGGCACGGGCGCGTAGGACGTTACGACGCCGATGCTGACGGTCGCGCCGATTTCATGGCCGTCGATGGTCAAGCCCGCCGCCTGGAAGGCCAGCCGCAGACGTTCGGCAACCTGAATGGCGCCCGCGGTCTCTTCCGGAATGATCGCCGCGAATTCCTCGCCGCCAAGACGGCCAAGGACGTCAGTCGCACGGATGCTGGTCGAAGCGACCTTGGCGAAGACCTTCAGCGCACTGTCGCCGACGCCGTGACCGAAGCGGTCATTGATCGACTTGAACTTGTCGAGATCGAACATCAGCAGCGTCACCGCGTCGCCGCGCGCACCTTGCCGCGCATACATCGCGTTCGCAGCATCCACGAAGGCGCGGCGATTGAACAGACCGGTGAGATGATCCGTGGTCGCGGCCAACCGATAGAAATGAACGTGATGGTCCTTGACCAGCAGCAGCATGACGAACGCGGTACCGATCGCGTATATGATGCTTTCGACCGCCAATACGGTCCGCCATTCATTTGTGAACGCGTCCGGCAGGATTGCGCGCATCACCAGCGGCATCAGAAAAATCGCCGCATGAACGCAGGGCACCACAATAGCCGCGGTACGCGAGAACAAAGATTTGCGCCGCTCGCTCCACAGTTCATAAGCAATGAAGAAGGTATAGGCCGAGACGACAATCGCACCGAAAGCGATGCGCGCCGCACTGCCTTCCTGCATGCCGGGCGCCTGGCAGACAACGAGCCAGACAATCGCGCCGACGAACATCGGACCGGGCCATAACCTACGGCCGTGAAACAGCCGCACGCCGTTCCAGAGCATGCCACAGGCAACGAACATCAAGGCTTGGGGCAACTCGGACGGCAGTTGCACGACCGGCGCCGGCGCGGCCCAGAGAGCGATAGAAGACGCACCGATGAAATACGCCGTACCCCACCACGCCAGCGCGCGAATGCTGCGCTGCTGCAGCCACGCCGAGATCAGGAAAGATCCGAGCAAGGCAGCAAGGCACACGGCCGCAAACGACAAGGTCGGGCCATCGAGGGCCACGAAGCTCAGTCCGGTAGCGTGATCCATCTCTTCTTTGTTTTGACTACTTGGGTGCGTGCCGCCGGCACTCCTGTGCGAGCAGGGCCGCAGTAATCGTCACCATAGCGAACAGGTATGGGGGAACCGTTGCCCGGTTCAGTTGGCTTCGAGGAAACACTTGGGAAAATTAGAGCTAATTACAGGCAGGCACGGGGAATTGCCCGGAGCCCGAACACACAACGAAAAAGGCCCGCGTTTCCGCGGGCCTTTTTGCAGCAATTGCTGGAAGAGCCGGTTAGCGCTTCGAGAACTGGAAGGAACGACGGGCCTTCGCCTTGCCGTACTTCTTGCGTTCGACGACGCGCGAGTCACGGGTGAGAAAGCCACCCTTCTTGAGGGGACTGCGCAGTTCCGGTTCGAAATAGGTCAGTGCTTTCGACAGACCGTGACGCACGGCGCCCGCCTGCCCCGACAGACCGCCACCGGACACGGTGCAGATCACGTCGTACTGGCCAGCGCGATTGGCAGTGACGAGCGGCTGCTGGATCAACATGCGCAGCACCGGGCGGGCGAAGAACTGCTCGACCGTGCGGGTGTTGACGGTGATCTTGCCGGAGCCCGGCTTGATCCAGACGCGGGCGACAGCGTTCTTGCGCTTACCGGTCGCATAGGCGCGGCCCTGTGCATCGACTTTCTTTTCGTAGTGCGGCGCTTCGGGAGCGGCAGCCTTAAGACTGGCCAGACCTTCCATCGACTGTACGGTTTCGGCCACGGTTAGGCGCTCCTGACGTTCTTGCGATTCATGACGGCGATATCGAGCGCCTCGGGCTTCTGCGCCTCATGCGGATGCTCGGCGCCGGGATAGACGCGCAGATTGCCGAACTGGACGCGGCCCAGCGGACCGCGCGGCAGCATGCGCTCCACGGCCTTCTCGACGATGCGCTCGGGGAACTTGCCTTCGAAGATCGACTTCGCGGTGCGTTCCTTGATGCCGCCGATGAACCCGGTGTGGTGGTAGTAAACCTTGTTCTCGCGCTTGCGGCCGGTGAACACGGCCTTGGCAGCGTTGACGATGATGACGTTGTCGCCGTCATCGACATGCGGGGTGTAGGTCGGCTTGTGCTTGCCGCGCAGCCGCATGGCGACGATCGTGGCGAGACGGCCAACGACGAGCCCGGTGGCGTCGATGGTCACCCACTTCTTCTCGATGTCGGCGGCCTTTGCCGAATAAGTGCTCATAACATGTCCTTCGGAGATGAACGCAAAATGCGTTTGAGTTCGCGGGTTTCTAATGGACGAAACCCGTACCGTCAACGCTTTAGAGGTCTAAATTATCGAGTAAAATCAGCGGTCTAAAAGATCGGTATTCTGGTACGCATATAAGGTAATATATTACCTTTATCTAATTACCTGTTGGCCGGGATCGAATAGGTGGCCGTGACGTGCGCCACGGGCTCCTCCGCGCCGTCCGACAAAATGGTCACCTCACCGACCGCCAAGCGCTTGCCAACCTTCAACAATTTGGCGTCTGCGAGAATGTCGGCCTGGGCCGGTTTGCGGAGGAAATTGATGTTGAGATTGGTCGTAACCGCCAAAGGCTGGTTGCCGATGGCCGAGAACACCGCGACGTACATGGCGAAATCCGCCAGTTCCATCATGGTGGGACCGGAAACGGTCCCGCCCGGCCGCAGGTGACTTTCCTGGAAGGCGCGCCGCACGCGGACGTTGCCGTAATCGACCCGCTCCAGCGTCAGGCCGCAGCCGGGAAAGAAGGCCTGCGGAAAAACCTCGTGCAGCAGCGTGCCGATTTCATCGGCCGAAAGTGCCGGCGCCCGCATCGTACCCTCCCCGCCGGATAATCCGGCCATCCGCCATACCATTTTGCCGCCCCTCGATCCTTACCGGAAGACCGCGTTTCGGTTTATGGTCCGCCCGCCTCGAAGCTGAGATCCGCGCGATGAATGTTCAAACCGCCCGCACCGATGTTCCTGTGCTGCTGCGCGAACGCGACGGCGACATCGCGGTGCTGACTCTTAACCGTCCAGCCGCGCGCAACAGCCTGTCCGAAGCGCTGTTAATCGCGCTGTCCGAGGCATTCAAATCCATCGCCGCCGACACATCCATCCGCGCTGTCATTCTCGCGGCCAACGGTCCCGCCTTCTGCGCCGGACACGACCTGAAAGAGCTGACCGCGCGCCGCAGCGACGCCGATGGCGGCCGCGCCTATTTCAAACAGATCATGACGGTGTGCAGCGGCATGATGCAGCAGATCGTCACCCTGCCGCAGCCCGTCATCGCCTGCGTGCAAGGCGTCGCCAGCGCCGCCGGATGCCAACTGATCGCCAGTTGCGATCTCGCCGTCGCATCGGCATCGGCGAAGTTCGCGACGCCGGGCGTCGACATCGGCCTATTCTGTTCGACGCCGATGGTGGCGCTGTCGCGCAATGTCTCGCGCAAGCACACAATGGAAATGCTGCTGACCGGGGAAATGGTCGAGGCGGACAAGGCCATACAAATCGGTCTGATCAATCGCGCCGTCGCCGCGGGCAGCGAACGCTCCGAGGCGCTCGCGCTCGCCAGACTGATCGCCTCGAAATCGTCCTACACGCTCAAGATCGGCAAGCAGGCCTTCTACGCCCAGGCCGAGATGTCGCTGTCGGCGGCCTATGATTACGCCTCCGAAGTGATGACCGAAAACATGATGGCGCGCGATGCCAACGAAGGCATCTGTGCCTTCATCGAGAAACGCGATCCGAAATGGGAAGATCGCTGAAGCTTCAGCCAACAAAAACACTGCAAGAGGAAACCAGAAAATGAACGCGCACGCTGACGTCGCCTCCGATTCCATGGTCGTTCAGAAGAACGTCGAAGTCCCGATGCGCGACGGCGCCAAATTGATGGCCGACGTCTTCCGCCCGCAAGGCACCGAGAAAGTGCCGGCGATCCTCAATCTCGGCCCCTACCAGAAGGACAAGCTCTGGGTCACGCCGCCCGACCTCGAGGAAAAGGGCAACGAGTACATGAACTGGGAGACGGTGAACCCGCTGTGGTGGGTACCGCAAGGCTATGCCTGCGTGCGCGTCGACGGTCGCGGCACCGGCAAGTCGCCCGGCCAGCACGAACCGTGGTCCGCGGCGGAAGCGATCGACTTCTACGACGCCATTGAATGGGCGGCGGCGCAGCCGTGGTGCAACGGCAAGGTCGGCCTCAACGGCATCTCCTATTACGCCATGAACCAGTGGTGGGTGGCGAACCTCAATCCGCCGTCGCTCAAGGCGATGATCCCGTGGGAAGGCGCCGCCGATCTTTACCGCGACGCGCTGTATCACGGCGGCCTGCTCAGCGTGTTCATGACCAATTGGTTCACCGCGCACCTGATGCACCACTCCATCGGCCGCGCCTCGCGCGAAGCGCCGGACCGTTGGAAGACCGATACGTTCTGGCGCTGGCTGCACGACAGCCTCGACAGCGGCGCGCTGCGCGGCTCGCAGGCGCAGTGGGACAAGATCAAGGTGCCGATGTTCACGGCCGGCAACTGGACCGGCTTCGGCCTGCATCTGCGCGGCAACACCGAAGCCTTCATGCGCTCGACGTCGCCGGACAAGAAGATGCGCATTCACTACGGCAGTCACGTCCACGCCTTCTACACCGACGAAGGCCGCGCCGATCAGCTTCGCTTCTTCGAACACTGGCTCAAGGGCGTGAAGAACGGCATCATGGACGAGCCGCCGGTGAAGCTCGCCATCCGAAAGGGCGCCGACGAAATCGAATGGCGCTTCGAAAACGAATGGCCGATCGCCCGCACGCAGTGGACCAAATACTTCTTCGACCTGTCGCAGTCGCCGCCGCTGGGCCAGCCGCAGACCGGCACGCTGGTCAAGGAAAAGCCGGCGGCCGAGAGCTCCTGCACCTATCCCTGCGTCAGCTTCGGCACGATGGGCTCGACCTCTGCGGCCTCGTCGCAGGTGATGGGTGGCGGCGGCATCAAGCCGGGTATGGGCATCGCGTTGCAGACGCCGCCAATGACCGAGGATGTCGAGGTCACCGGCCCGCTGATGGCGAGCTTCTGGGTCTCCAGTGACAATGAGGACATGGACCTGTTCCTGACGGTGCGTCACTTCGGACCCGACGGAAAGGAAATCATGGAAACCGGCCAGCAAGGCGCGCCGGTGCCCGTGGCCAAGGGCTGGCTGCGCGTATCGCACCGCGAGCTCGATCCCGAACTGACGCGGCCCTACCGCCCCTATCACAAGCATCAGCGCCGGCTTTATCTCAAGCCGGGCGAGATCGTGAAGGTCGAGGTCGAGATCTGGCCGACGTCGATGACGTTCAAGAAGGGCCACCGCCTCCAGCTCGAAGTGCAGCCGCGCGACGGCATCGGCAGCGCCGGTTACCTGCATTATCACGCCGACTACAACACCGGTAACAACACGGTTTATGCCGGCGGCAAGTACGAGTCGTATCTGCTGCTGCCTGTCATTCCGGCGAAATAAGCGGAGCGCGCAACAACACGAGGTGTCATTCCCGCGAAAGCGGGAATCCAGCCCTTACTTTTTTGCGAGAAAGTGCTGGGTCCCCGCCTTCGCGGGGACGACAAGGGTCCCATCACACTCCCTTGAACCACCCTTCCCGCTCCGGGCCCGAGCGCCTATCTAATGACCCCAACGGTCCGGGGCATTCATGAACAACGCATCCCTCGTTTTCACGCCGGCAGTGCAACAGGCGCAGGCCGAGCGCGGCTCCGCCAGAGCTTATGCCGATCGCCTGGAAGCCGGTTTTCCCGACACGGTGACGCCGGAATTGGCCGCCTTCATCGCCGAGCAGGACACGGCCTTCCTCGGCACAGCGAATGCCAAAGGCGCGCCCTATATCCAGCACCGCGGCGGTCCCAAGGGCTTCATCAAGGTCGTTGACGAACACACGATCGGGTTTGCCGACTACCGCGGCAATCGCCAGTACATCACGCTCGCGAATTTGAGCGAAAACGACCGTGCCTATCTCTTCCTGATGGATCCGGCGCGGCGCCAGCGCATCAAACTCTGGGGCCGCGCCCGTGTCGTCGAAAACGACGCCGCGCTGGTCGATAAATTGTTCGATAAGGGCTACAAGGCCAGACCCGAACGCGTCATTTTGTTCACCATCGAGGCCTGGGACGTGAATTGCTCCGCGCATATCGTGACGCGCTTTACCGAAGATGAGATCGGCGAAGCGCTCGATACCGTGAAGACGCGGATCGCCGAACTCGAAGCCGAGAACGCGCGGCTCCGCGCGCTCGTGCAGCAACAACAGCAGCAGCAATGAATCACGACTCCTACCCCGACAGCTACATTCGCGGCATTCTCAACACGGTGAAGACCATCGCCATGGTCGGCTTCTCGCCGAACACGGCGCGGCCGAGCTACTTCGCGTTCAAATATCTCAACGAGCGCGGCTTCAAGGTCATTCCGATCAATCCGGGTCACGCCGGCAAGGAATTTCTCGGCCAAGTCTGTTACGCATCGCTCGGCGACGTGCCCGAGGCCATCGACATGGTCGATATTTTCCGCGCGCCGCAGTTCGTTCTGCCGATCATCGAGGAAGCCCTCGCGCTGAAGCCGAGACCGCAGGTGATCTGGATGCAGCTCACCATCCGCAACGACGAAGCCGCCAAGCTCGCCGAAGACGCCGGGCTCAAGGTCGTCATGGACCGTTGCCCGAAGATCGAATACGGCCGCCTGTCGTCCGAGATTTCCTGGATGGGGGTCAACTCGCGCACTCTGTCGTCCAAGCGGCCGCAGAACTTCGGCGGCGGCTTTCAGCGCATGGGCCTTGGCATCAACAACAAGAAGACGCCCTAAACACATCTCTCCCCGCTCGTCCCCGCAAAAGCGAGGACCCAGTTCTTTGGCCCTGGATTCCCGCTTTCGCGGGAATGAGCGGATAGAGAACATTGGTCCATGAACATTCGCTTTACGCGTCAACCCTTCCCTTGACCCTATACCGCCTTCCGCTAAACCTGCTGCCGACCGGACTTTCCGGGCTTAGAGGGAGCGACCATGGCCGACGCCGAACGCATTCCGGGATTTAACACGCTGGCCGTTCATGCCGGCGCCAAGCCCGATCCGACCACAGGCGCGCGCGCGACGCCGATCTATCAGACGACGTCCTTCGTGTTCGACGACGTCGACCACGCCGCCTCGCTGTTCGGCCTGCAGGCGTTCGGCAACATTTACACGCGCATCGGCAATCCGACCAACGCCGTGCTGGAAGAGCGCGTCGCCTCGCTCGAAGGCGGCACCGCCGGTCTCGCCGTGGCCTCGGGCCACGCCGCGCAGATGATCGTGATGCACAATCTGATGACGCCAGGCGACGAGTTCATCGCCTCGAAGAAGCTCTACGGCGGCTCGATCAACCAGTTCAATCATGCCTACAAGAATTTCGGCTGGAACGTGGTCTGGGCCGATCCGGACGATCTGTCGTCCTTCGAGAAGGCCGTTTCCGGCAAGACCAAGGCGATCTTCATCGAGTCCATCGCCAATCCCGGCGGCGTCATCACCGACATCGAAGCGGTATCGAAGATCGCCCGCAAAGCCGGCGTGCCGCTGATCGTCGACAACACTTTGGCGACGCCCTACCTGTGCAAGCCGTTCGATTACGGCGCCGACATCGTCGTGCACTCGCTCACCAAGTTCCTTGGCGGCCACGGCAACTCGATCGGCGGCATGATCGTCGACGGCGGCAGCTTCAACTGGTCGCGCGAAGGCCGCTACCCGATGCTGTCCGAGCCGCGGCCGGAGTATTCCGGCATCGTGCTGCATGAGACCTTCGGCAATTTCGCCTTCGCCATCGCCTGCCGCGTGCTCGGCCTGCGCGATCTCGGCCCGGCTTTGTCGCCGTTCAACGCCTTCATGATCCTGACCGGCATCGAGACCTTGCCGTTGCGCATGCAGCGTCACTCCGACAATGCGTTGGCCGTCGCCGAATGGCTGTCGAAGCGGCCGGAAGTGGCCTGGGTGAGCTATCCGGGCCTTGCCGGCGACAAGTACAACGCGCTGGCCAAGAAGTACGCGCCGAAGGGCGCGGGCGCGGTGTTCACCGTCGGCCTCAAGGGCGGCTACGACGCCGGCGTCAAACTGGTGTCGAATGTCGAGCTGTTCTCGCATCTCGCCAATATCGGCGACACGCGGTCGCTGATCATTCATCCGGCCTCGACCACGCACCGGCAATTGTCGGACGCGCAGAAGGTGCAGGCCGGCGCCGGGCCGGACGTGGTGCGGCTGTCGATCGGCATCGAGGACAAGGACGACATCATCGCCGATCTCGAAAAGGGATTGACCGCCAAGTGACGACGAAGATCGTTCTGGGGACCGCCACGCCGGGTGGCGGCTTCCCGCTCTACGGCGACAAGCTCGCCGAGACCATCAACGAGACCGACAGCGCGCTTCAGGTCGAGGCGCGCAACACCAAGGGTTCGACCGAGAACATTCCGCTGCTGGAGGCAGGTGATCTCGACATCGCGCTCTGCACCGGCGAGCCGTTCTACGAGGCCATTGAAGGCATCGGCCGCTCGAAGGCAAATCTGAAGATCATCACGGCGATGTATTCGACCGCCGGCATGTTCGTCGTGCGCGGCGACAATCCGGCGAAGACCATCTCGGACCTCAAGGGCAAGCCGGTGGCGTTCGGCACCAAGGGATCCGGCCTGACGATCCTGTCGCGTTACGTGATGGAGGGTCTCGGCCTCGATCAGCAGAAAGATTTTCAGCCGATCTTCCTCGACAAGGCCGGCGACGGCCCGGTGATGGTGACCGATGGCACGGCGGCGGCGCTGTGGGGCGGCGGCGTCGGCTGGCCGGGATTTGCGACCTTGGCGAAAGCCGGCGGGCGCTTCATTCCGCCGAGTGCCGAAGAGATCGCAAAAGTCCGCGCCAAGTTCAGCTTTCTGAAGGCGACCACCCTGCCCGCCAACTCCTACGCCGGGCAGACCGCGGCCATTCCATCGGTCGGCTCATGGAGCTACGTGCTGGCGCGACCGACATTGAGTGACAACATCGCCTATGCGCTCGCCAAGGCGATCGACAAAGGCCACGCGGCCTTCGTGAAGAAGCTCGATCAGGCGGTCGAGACCACGCCCGCCAATACAGCAGCGGCAGCGCCGAGCGCGGAACTGATCCATCCCGGCGTGCGCAAATATCTCAAAGAGCTTGGTTTGTAGTTCCGGCTCGTTCCCGCTAAATCGGGCACCCAGTTCTTTCTTGTCGTGGCTCTGGATTCCCGCTTACGCGGGAATGAACGGCGTGGAGCGCCGCGACAGCCGCTCGGCGTGAATGATGGCGGCCGTGAGCACGACGATGGCCATCAGCTGATGCGCCATCGCCAAAGGCAGCGGCGCCGCATGCAGCAAGGTGACGATGCCGAGCGTCGCCTGCAACGTGACCGCCACGGCGATCATCGCCGCGCCGTGCAACGCGCGGTGATGCGCGCGCCAGGCGTTGAAGGCGTGCACCAGCGCGATCAGCCAGATCGTGTAGGCGACCATGCGGTGATTGAACTGCACCGTCAGCGTATTCTCGAACAGATTGCGCCACGCCGGAGTCTCGAACCACAGCCGCGCGCTGTCGGGAATGAACGCGCCGTCGATCAAGGGCCAGGTGTTGTAGGTCAGTCCCGCGTCGAGGCCCGCGACCAGGGCGCCGAGATAAATCTGGACCAGCACCAGCAGCGACAACACCAGCGCCGTGATGCGCAGCCGCGCCGGTGCGGCGGTCTCCGTTCTCGTCGCCAGCCCCTGCGCCGTCCACAGCACCGCGAAGTAGATCGCGCAGGCGAGCGTCAGGTGAAAGGCCAGCCGGTATTGCGACACACTGACGCGCGCGCTGCCGGCCAATCCTGACGACACCATCCACCAGCCGACAGCACCGAGCGCGGCACCCGCGCCGAAGATGACCCAAAGCCGCGTCTTCAGTTTCGGCGGGATCCAGCCGCGCCAGAGAAAGAACAGGAACGGCAGCAGGAACACCGCGCCCGTCAGCCGCGCGAAGACGCGGTGCGACCATTCCCAGTAATAGATGGTCTTGAAGTCACCCAGCGACATGCCGCTGTTGCGTTCCTTGTACTGCGGGATCTGCTGGTATTTCGAGAATTCGGCAAGCCATTCCGGTTCCGACACCGGCGGCAGCACGCCGGTCACCGGCTTCCATTCGACGATGGAGAGGCCGGATTCCGTGAGCCGCGTCGCGCCGCCGACGACCAAGGTGGCGAAAATCATGGCAGCAACCGCGAACAGCCAGATCCGCACGGCGCGCGGACGGTACGTTGAAACTGAGGCGGAACTGGACATGGATTTGGCCGCTTGCGGGAAGGTGCGCGGACCATATAGTCATGCCCGCAGGCCCGCAATTCACCCCTGAGCACACCACCTATGACCATGCGCACCCGCAAACTGATCGGCGCTTTCGGCCTGCTCGCGCTGGTCTGCGTCTGGTCGCTGCTCGGCATGGCGCTGGCGCAGTCTGCGCTGACCAACATCAACGGCTGGGTGGCGGCGATCTATTACGTTGTCGTTGGCTTAGGCTGGGTCTTGCCGGCGATGCCACTCATCGCCTGGATGTCGCGGTCGGATACGCCGCGCGTCTAAGCCGCGTTGACCCGGCGGAAGCGGTTGAACAGCGCCGTCCCCGCGCCCGACATCAGCACCTTGACGTAGCGCGGGCTCTGGAATTCGCCATTGACCGAAATGCGCGGCAACGCGGTCAAATGGTCGCGGTGCACCTTGAACAAGACCCCCGGCCGCGTCGTCGTCGCCGTCTTGAAACCGAGTTCGGCAGCGATGCGGAATTCACGCGGGCCCGCCGACGTCGGGTCGCCCACGGGATAGGCCAGATGGTCGGGGCGCTTGCCGAGCGCGGCCTCCAGCACGGAGCGGCTCATTTCCATCTCGGCACGGCAGGTATCGTCGCTCGCGATTTTCTTGAGCATGACGTGATTGACGGTGTGCGCGCCGATGGTCACCAGCGGATCGGCCGCCATCTCGGCGAGTTCGCTCCAGTCCATGCACAGATCGCGGCAGAACGCGGCAATATCGACGCGATAGGTCGCGCAGAGGTCCTTCACAAACTTCCGTAAGTCGTCTTCGTTCTTCATGCTGCGGATGTAGCCGTACATTGCGTCGTACAATTCGCGCTTCTCGCCTACGGTCGCGCATTCGAAGAACCGGTCCTCGCCGTTGATGACCGCGCCGATGCGGCTGTTCTGCGCGATGACCGCTTCCAGCGCCGTCCACCACATTTCGCCGAGACGATCCGGGAAGCTGGTCGGAATATACATCGCGAAGGGCATCTCGTATTTCCGCAACAGCGGATAGGCGTGCTCCATCACGTCCTTGTAGCCGTCGTCGAAGGTGATGCAGACAAAGCGGCGCTTGAAGTCGCCGGTCACAAACCGCTCGTGCATCTCGTCGAGCGAGATCACGTCCACGCGGGAGCGCTTGAGGCGCCGCAACACCTTCTCGAAGAACTTGGGCGTGATTTCCAGAAGCCGGTTGGGCTGGAACGCATCCGGGCGCTTGGGACGGACATGGTGCAGTGTCAGAATGCTGCCGACGCCGCCGACCAGCGGCCGCATGAAATGATGCATGCCGGTGAAGTACAGCGTCTCCATCGCGGTGCGGATGATGGTCTTGTTCATTTGCGCCAAGTTAGGCCGCCCATGGTGACGTTTGATTAATAATTCGAACCTTTCTAACGGGAAATGTTTGCGAACACGTAACCAGCGGTCCCTAGGTTCACCGGCATGCGGAACCGCGGACGTAAAACCTCATGAATGTCGTCGCCATACGGCCTCCGTCTGCCGAGAATCGGGCCCCTCGCCCGCTGCCGGCGTTCGACAGCCGGATCACCAGCGTCGAGATTTTCGACGACATGGCGGCCGCCGAACCACACTGGCGGGCTCTGGCACGCGGCAAAAAGCTGGCGACACCATATCAGGACTTCGATCTGCTCAATGCCTGGCAGCGCCACGTTGGCGCGGCCGAGGGCATCACGCCGTTCATCGTCACGGCTTTCAATGCCGCTGGCGCGCCGCTGTTCGTCTGGCCGCTGGGGCGGCGTCACGTCGCCGGCCGCCGGGTGGTCGAATTTCTCGGCGGCTCGCATGCCAATTTCAACATGGCGCTGTGGCACGGCGACGCCGTCACCCGGATCGGCGCTGACGAGCTTCACGTTGTGCTCACGCAGCTTGCCGCGGAAGCCGACATTCTGCGCCTGGTCAATCAGCCGCTGACCTGGGCGGGCACGACCAATCCTTTCGCGTTGCTGCCGCGGCAACGGTCGCCGAACTTCGGCTTCAGCGGCGCCCTGTCGCACGATTTCGACGCCCTGCTGCGTACGCGCACCAATGCCTCTGACCGCAAGAAGATGCGCAAGAAGGAACGCACCCTCGCTGGCTATGGCGAGGTCCGGTTTGAACGCATGCGCACCGCCCATGACGTGCGCCGCGTGCTCGACG
>CAIYTE010000145.1 GCA_903929045.1 uncultured Hyphomicrobiales bacterium | reverse complement strand
TGCTCTCGCTGCGCAAGGGCACGACGCTCACCAAGGAGATGTTCCTCAATCATCTCTACGGCGGCATGGACGAGCCGGAACTCAAGATCATCGACGTCTTCATCTGCAAGCTGCGCAAGAAGCTCGCCAACGCCTCGTCGGGCAAGAACTACATCGAAACGGTGTGGGGCCGCGGCTACGTGCTGCGCGAGCCGAGCGAGCAGGACGAGCGGATCCCCGCTTAATCGTCTCCAGGCGATCGGATACCGGAAGGGCGCAGAGCAATCTGCGCCCTTCTTGCTTTTGGGGTTCTCGCCGGGAACAGACCCGGTTTTTTTAGGGCGCGGCCTGTTCGAAGCCGCTGTCGGTCCAGCGTTTGCGCATATCCGGGCTGCTCAGCGCCACGACGAAGGCCCGCGCAGTGGCCGGATCGGTGCTGCTGGCCGGAATGGCGGCTGCATAGACCGTCCAGAGCTGGATCGACTCCGGCAGCGGGCCCACGAGCATGGCGTCCTTGTGGTGGATATCGCTGATCAGGACGACGGCGATATCGGCCTGGCCCTCCGCGACCTTTGCGGCGGCATCATTACCGCCGGTGGCGACGAGTCCCTTCGCCACGACCTGATCCTTGATGCCCATGGCCTCGGCAAACTTCATCAGTTGACCGACCGACGTAGAGCCGAGCTTCGGATCGGTGTAGGCGATCGTCTTGGCGCGGATCAGCGCCTGCTTCACCGCCTCGGGCGTTGCGATATCCGGCGCAGGCGTGCCGGCACGCACCACGACGCCGAGACCGACGCGGCCAATATCGACGCGGCTGCCGGGTGTGATCTTGCCGGTCTGTTCCAGCTCCGCCATCAGCGGCGCCGAGGCGATGACGAGGTCGGCGGGCGACCCCGACGCGATGGTGTCACGCAGCAGCCCGGTGGGGCCAACGGTCACCTGGAATTTGTGTCCGGTTTTCAGCGCGTAATCGTCGATCATGCCGCCGACCACGCCGCGCACCGCGCCGGCGGAGATGACCTTGATATCCGCAGCACTGGCGGACGTCGCCAGCACGGCACCGCCGATGAAAGCGGCGAATACGAAGGCAATCTTGTAATTCGTTTTCATGGTGGCGCTCACGTCTCGCTCTTGATGTTGTTGTCGCGGATGATCTTGCCCCAGAACGGCATTTCCTCGGCGATCGTGGCGCGCAATTCCTCGGGCGTTGGCAACGACACTTCCAGCCGGAACTTGTTGACCAGAATGTCCGTCACCGCCGGATCGCGGGCTGTCGCCACGACGTCGCGGTAGAATTGCTCGATGACGGGCTTGGGCGTCGAAGCCGGCGCGAAGAAGCCGAACCACGAATAGCAGTGCAGATGGCCGAGCCCTGCTTCGTCAGCTGTCGGGGTGTCCGGCAGGAAGGCCGCGCGCGTTTCGCCGAACTGCACCAGCGCCCGCAATTGCCCCGCTTCGATCAACGGCGCCAGACTGCCGGTCGAGCTGATGATGAGGTCGACATGCCCGGCAATGGCGTCGTTCGCCGCCGGTGCCACGCCGCGATAAGGCACATGCACCAGCCGCGTGCCGGTGATCTGACCCAGCGCGGCTGCGGTGAGATGGCCGTTGCTGCCGATGCCGGTCGTCGCATAAGTCAGTTTGTCCGGCGCGGCCTTCGCCGCCTTCACCACATCCGCCAGACCGCGATACGGCCGCGACGGCGGCGCGCACAGCACCATGGGGCCGCGCGCCACCATGGTCACCGGTTCGAAGTCCTTTTGCAGATCGTAGGGCAGGTCTTTCATCAGCAGCGAGCTGACGACGAAGCTGTCCGCCGCCAGCAACCATGTCGCGCCGTCGCCCGGCGAACGGGCTACCAACGTCGCGCCGATGGACGACGAAGCGCCGGGTCTGTTCTCGACAATGACCGCGGTGCCGAGGCGCTGCCTCAGGCCCGGCTGCAGCAGACGCGCGACGGAGTCGGACGCCCCGCCGGGCGGCATGGGATTGATGATCCTGATCGTCGCGGGCACTTGAGCCCGCGCACCAGCCGGCGCCAACAGCGCAGCCGCGACCAACGAACGCCTTGTCAGCATCGCCGTCCTCCCTGAAACGTCTTTTTTATTTTGGGCAAGCATACGCCAAAAACGGGCGGTGCAACGCGGGATTGAGGTCGCCTCACCGCGAAAACGCCGCCGCCCGATGGAACAAATTCCGCTGCGGCGCGTTGATATCCGAGCCAACCTCAGGCGGTTGGCCTTTCCCATTCATACGGAGCGATCATGAAAACCAAGCTTCTTGGTTCGGCCCTTCTTCTCGCCTCACTCGCGCTGCCGATGGCTGCTCAGGCGCAAGG
>CAIYTE010000144.1 GCA_903929045.1 uncultured Hyphomicrobiales bacterium | reverse complement strand
TGGCAGGCATCCCGGCTAAAATACGTTTAACCGCATGCTATCATCGCCGGCCTGTTGACGTCGCTCAGGCAGCGGCGAAGGTCGCGATAGCGACCGCGCTTCACGCGAAAAGTCGGTTTCAATCGGCGCTTGACTTAAGAACAAAACCTGAACTATGTTCTCTCTACGTTCTTGGGGAGAAGAGCAATGTTGAAGGTCATGTTTCAAGAAGCTGCCGCGCTGGCGTCGCTGTCGCTGTTTGTCGGCATGGTCGCGATCTGGTCGCAAGTCTTCACGAATATGTAGCTTTCTCAAGTGTTTAGGTGAGGTTGCGTACGTAGCGGATCTGCGTGCGTTGCGATGAAGCCAAGGTAGCGTGGCGTAGCGTTCTGGGTGCTGTTGTTGCGTGAGTGGCGTTCGTTGCGTCGTCATGACCGGTCTGAGGGTGCCTTTTCAGGGCCCACAGCCGGGCATGACGAAAGTTCCCTGCGGCTGGCTCGCGCCTCAGGATGACGGGGAAGGAGCGGGGCCGGAGGTGGACTCCGGTCGGCCGCGTCACCACTCTGGTGACCGTAAGGAATCACCCCCAACTCTGAGCCGTCATGTCCGACCTCGATTTCGTGCATCTGCATGTGCACTCGTCCTATTCGCTGCTCGAGGGCGCGCTGCCGATTGCGCGGCTGGCGGAGCTGGCGAAGAGCGACAAGCAGGCGGCATTGGCGCTGACCGACACCGACAACATGTTCGGCGGTCTGGAATTTTCCGAAAAGCTCGCCGGTTACGGCATCCAGCCGATCGTCGGCTGCGCGCTGGCGATCGACTTCGGCGACACCGATCACGGCACGCGGAGCGCCAACGTGCAGGCGGAGCGCTCGCGCATCGTTCTGCTCGCCGCCAGCGACGAGGGCTACCGCAGTCTGATGCGGCTGGCGTCGCGCGCTTTCATGGATTCCCCGCCCAACGAGCCGCCGCGCCTCAAGCTGGACTGGCTCGCCGGCGAAACCGACGGCGTCATCGCGCTGACGGGTGGCCCCGGCGGGCCGCTCGACTACGCCATTGCGGCGGGCCAAAGCCATCTCGCGGCGTCGCGGCTTGAGGTTCTCATCAAGCTGTTCGGCGACCGCCTCTATGTCGAACTGCAGCGCCATGGAACGCCGAACGAGCGCATCACCGAGCCGCTGCTGATCGATCTGGCGTACAACAACAACCTGCCCTTGGTTGCGACCAACGAGCCGTTCTTCGCCAATGTCGCCGATCACGAAGCGCATGACGCGCTGATTTGCATCGCCGAGGGCCGCGTCGTGTCGCAGACCGACCGTCGGCAGCTCAATGCGGAGCATCGCTTCAAGACCCGCGCCGAGATGCGCGAACTGTTCGCTGATCTGCCCGAGGCGCTCACCTCGACCGTCGAGATCGCGCAGCGTTGCGCCTTCCGGCCGAAGACGCGCAAGCCGATCCTGCCGCGCTTCTCGCTGGAAGAAGACGAGGCGGCGGTGTTGCGCAAGGAAGCCGAGGAGGGGCTCACCCACCGGCTCGCGACCGCCGGTCTCGCGCCCGATATGACCGCAGAGGACTACCGCAAACGTCTCGACTTCGAGCTGAGCGTCATCGAGCGCATGAAGTATCCCGGTTACTTCCTCATCGTGTCGGACTTCATCAAGTGGGCGAAGTCGCAAGGCATTCCGGTCGGGCCGGGCCGTGGTTCAGGCGCCGGCTCGCTTGTCGCCTGGTCGCTCACAATCACGGATCTCGATCCGATCCGCTTCGGCCTCCTGTTCGAGCGCTTCCTCAATCCGGAACGCGTGTCGATGCCCGATTTCGACATCGATTTCTGTCAGGACCGCCGCCAGGAAGTCATCGAATACGTGCAGCAGCGCTACGGCCGCGATCAGGTGGCGCAGATCATCACCTTCGGTACGTTGCAGGCGCGTGGCGTGCTGCGCGACGTCGGCCGCGTGCTGCAGATGCCTTACGGTCAGGTCGACAAACTCTGCAAGCTGGTGCCGCAGAATCCGGCGGCGCCCGTCACGCTCAAGCAGGCGATCGACGGCGAGCCGAAATTGCAGGCCGAACGTGACGGCGATCCGACCGTCAAACGCGCCTTCGACATCGCGCAGAAGCTCGAAGGCTTGACGCGCCACGCCTCGACGCACGCCGCCGGTATCGTTATCGGCGACCGCAAATTGTCGGAGCTGGTGCCGCTCTATCGCGATCCGAAATCCGACATGCCGGTCACCCAGTTCAACATGAAGTGGGTGGAGCAGGCGGGGCTGGTGAAGTTCGACTTCCTCGGTCTCAAGACGCTCACCGTGCTCGAAACCGCCGTGCAACTGCTTAAGCGCCGCGGCATCGACCTCGATCTTGCGGCGATCCCGCTCGACGACAAGCTGACCTACGACCTGCTGGCGCGCGCCGAAGCGGTCGGCGTGTTCCAGCTGGAAAGCGCCGGCATGCGCCGCGCGCTGCTCGATATGAAGCCCGACCGTTTCGAGGACATCATCGCACTGGTCGCGCTCTATCGTCCGGGTCCGATGGCCAACATCCCGACCTATTGTGCGCGCAAGCACGGCCTGGAGCAGCCTGATTACATCCACCCGAAACTGGAAGAGGTGCTGAAGGAGACCTTCGGCGTCATCGTCTACCAAGAGCAGGTGATGCAGGCTGCGCAGATTCTCGCCGGCTACTCGCTCGGCGACGCCGATCTTCTGCGCCGCGCCATGGGCAAGAAGATCCGCAGCGAAATGCAGAAGCAAAGCAGCATCTTCGTCGAGGGCTGCGTCGCGCGCGGCATCGGCAAGGCGCAGGCCGAGGCGATCTTCGAATTGCTCGAGCGCTTCGCCGACTACGGCTTCAACAAGAGCCACGCCGCGGCCTACGCGCTGGTCGCGTATCAAACCGCGTACATGAAGACCAATTACCCGGTCGAGTTCATGGCGGCGTCGATGACGCTCGATATGGGCAACACGGACAAGCTGTCGGAATTCCGCGCCGAGTCCGAGCGTCTCGGCATCAAAGTCGAGCCGCCGTCGATCAATCGTTCCGGCGTCGACTTCGATGTCGATGGCCAGACCATCATCTATTCGCTGGCGGCGCTGAAGGGTGTCGGCCGTCAGGCGGTCGAATCTATCGTCGAAGTGCGGGGGACCCGCACATTCAAGGATCTCGCCGATTTCGCGGCGCGCGTGAACCCGCGCGCGGTGAACAAGCGCGTGTTGGAAAGTCTGTCGATTGCGGGCGCTTTCGACGGCTTCGACACCAACCGCGCGCGTGTGCTCGGCGGTATGGAACAGGTGCTCGGCCGCGCGCAGCGCGCGCACGAAACGGCGGCGGTCGGCCAGAACGAATTGTTCGGCGGCGGCGGTTCGCCCGAGCCGCTCAAGCTGCCGAATATCGACGGCTGGCTGCCGGCAGAACGCCTGCGCCGCGAATACGAAGCCATCGGCTTCTTCCTGTCCGGCCATCCGCTCGACGATTACGCCGCGGTGTTGAAGAAACTGCGGGTGCAGCCGTGGGCGGAGTTCGCACGCGCCGTGAAAAACGGTGCGACCGCGGGCAAGGTCGCAGCGACCGTCGTGTCGCGGCAGGAGAGGCGCACCAAGACCGGCAACAAGATGGGCATCTTCGGCCTGTCCGATCCGACCGGACATTTCGAAGCCATCGTATTCTCCGAAGGCCTCGCGGAATATCGCGATCTGCTCGAACCTGGCGCTGCCGTGCTGCTGGTGCTCTCGGCCGAAGTACAGGGCGACGAAGTGCGTTCGCGCATTCAGTCGGCCGAGCCGCTCGATGCGGCGGCGGCCAATCTGCACAAGGGGCTGCGCGTGTTCCTGCGCGATCCGGCGCCGATCGAAGGCATCGCCAAGCGGCTCGAAACCGCGCCGCGCGCCGGCAATGGTGATGGCGAGGTCAGCGTCATCCTGATGCTGAATCAGGGCACCGAGGTCGAGGTGAAGTTGCCCGGCCGCTTCAGGGTGTCGCCGCAGATCGCCGGCGCCATCAAGGCGGTGC
>CAIYTE010000143.1 GCA_903929045.1 uncultured Hyphomicrobiales bacterium | reverse complement strand
GTGTGCGCCTCGCGCGAGATCGAGCCGTAGGACATGGCGCCGGTCGAGAAGCGCTTGACGATGGTCTTGGCCGACTCGACTTCATCGAGCGGCACCGGCTTGCGGCCGACGTCATGCGCCGTCTTGATCTCGAACAGGCCGCGGATGGTCAGCAGCCGTTCGTTCTGGTCGTTCACGACCTTGGCGAAGGCGCGATAGTGGTCCTGCGAGTTGCCGCGCACCGCGTGCTGCAATTCCTTGACGGTCTCGGCGGTCCAGACGTGATCTTCGCCGCGCACGCGCACGGCGTAGTCGCCGCCGACGTCGAGCATGGACTTGTAGATCGGCGCATCGCCGAAGGCGGTCGCATGGCGGCGCACGCTTTCTTCGGCGATTTCGGCCAGGCCGACGCCTTCGATGCGCGTATGCGTACCGGTGAAGTAGGTATCGACGAATTCCTGCCGCAGGCCGACGGCGTCGAAAATCTGCGCGCCGCAGTAAGACTGGTAAGTCGAGATGCCCATCTTGGACATGACCTTGAGCAGGCCCTTGCCGACCGCTTTGATGTACTTCTTGATGATTTCCTTGTCGTCCGCCGGCTTGCCCGGCAGCGTGTCTTTCATCGCCGTCAGCGTCTCAAAGGCGAGATAGGGATTGATCGCTTCGGCGCCATAACCCGCCAGACAGGCGAAGTGATGCACTTCGCGCGGCTCACCGGTTTCGACCACCAGGCCGACGGAGGTGCGCAGACCCGCGCGGATCAGATGATGATGCACGGCGGCGCAGGCCAGCAGCGCCGGGATCGGAATGCGGTCGGCGCCGGCCTTGCGGTCGGACAGAATGATGATGTTGCACTTCTTGCGCACTTCTTCTTCGGCGCGCAGGCAAAGCTCTTCGATGGCAAAACCCATGCCCGAGGCGCCGTGTTCGGCCGGGTAGGTGATGTCGAAGGTCTTGGACTGGAAATGATCGCCCGTCATTTCCGAAATCGAACGGATCTTCTCCAGATCCTCGTTGGTGAGGATCGGCTGGCGCACTTCGAGACGCTTGGTGTTCGACGCGCCTTCGTGGTCGAGCAGGTTCGGCCGCGGGCCGATGATCGACACCAGGCTCATCACCAGTTCTTCGCGAATCGGATCGATCGGCGGGTTGGTGACCTGCGCGAAGTTCTGCTTGAAGTAGGTGAACAACGGCTTCGGCTTGTCGGACAGCGCCGAAATCGGCGTGTCGGTGCCCATCGAGCCGATGGCTTCCTCGCCGGTCGTGCCCATCGGCGTCATCAGAATCTTGACGTCTTCCTGCGTGTAGCCGAACGCCTGCTGGCGATCGAGCAGCGGCAGGTTCGACAGCGGCGCCTTGCCGGTGGCGTAGGGCAGCTCTTCGAGCACGATCTGCGTGCGCTGCAGCCACTCGCGATACGGATGGCTCTTGGCCAAAGTCGCCTTCAGTTCTTCATCGGGAATGAGGCGGCCTTCGTCGAGATCGACGAGCAGCATCTTGCCCGGCTGGAGGCGCCACTTCTTGACGATGTCCTTTTCCGGAATCGGCAGCACGCCCATTTCGGAGGCCATGATGATGCGGTCGTCGCGCGTCAGCAGATAGCGCGCCGGACGCAGGCCGTTGCGGTCGAGCGTCGCGCCAATCTGGCGGCCGTTGGTGAAGGCGAGTGCGGCGGGGCCGTCCCACGGCTCCATCAGCGCGGCATTGTATTCGTAGAAGGCGCGGCGCTCTTCGTTCATGAGCGGGTTGCCCGCCCAGGCTTCCGGCACCATCAACATCATCGCGTGCGCGAGCGAGTAGCCGCCCTGCACCAGGAATTCGAGCGCGTTGTCGAAGCACGCGGTGTCCGACTGGCCTTCATACGAGATCGGCCACAGCTTGCTGATGTCGGCGCCGAACAAAGGCGACGATACGGAGGCCTGACGGGCCGCCATCCAGTTGTTGTTGCCGCGCAGCGTGTTGATTTCGCCGTTGTGCGCCAGATAGCGGTACGGATGCGCCAGCGACCAGGCCGGGAAGGTGTTGGTCGAGAAGCGCTGGTGCACCATGGCGATGGCGCTTTCGAAATCGGCGTCGTTCAGATCGGGATAGTAGCTGCCGAGCTGATCGGCGAGGAACATGCCCTTGTAAATGATGGTACGGCACGAGATCGACACCGGGTAATAGCCCGAGGTGCGGCGCTCGACGCGGCGATAGATCGCGTTCGAGATGGTCTTGCGCAGCACATAGAGCCGGCGTTCGAACTCCTGTTCGGTGAACTTCTTCTCGCCCTTACCGATGAAAGCCTGGGTGTGGAACGGCTCGGTTGGCTTGACCGATTCACCGAGCGAGGTGTTGTCCTTCGGCACATCGCGCCAGCCGAGCAGCGCCATGCCCTCGCGGGTGATGAGCTCCTCGTAGATGTCGCGGATGATCTCGCGCCAGTTCTTGTCCGTCGGCATGAACAATTGCGCGACGGCATATTCGCCGGGCGCCGGCAGGTCGAACTTGAGACGCTTGGCTTCCTTGGCGAAAAACTTGTGCGGGATCTGCACCAGAATGCCGGCGCCGTCGCCCATGCGCGGGTCGGCGCCGGTGGCGCCGCGGTGTTCCATGTTGCAGAGGATGCGCAGGCCGTCTTCGACGATCTGATGCGACTTGCGGCCCTTGATGTCGGCGATGAAGCCTACGCCGCAGGAATCCTTGTCGAGTGCGGGATCGTAGAGACCTTGCGCGGCCGGCACGCCCGGATCGACGGTTGAACCTATAAAGGGCTCGTTGAGGGGCGCGGTCTTGCGCGCTCCACCTTCGACAGACCCTGACGCGTTTTTACGCTCGCTCATCTTGTCCACCCCCGCCAACGGCCCTCGAGAGCCTCCGGCGTACTCACTTTGGCCGTTGCGCCTTGAGGCGCCCGGTCGCATTTCAACCAATCTCGAAAAGGGTAGGCGTGCCCGATACTTGACCGGTACCTGCCTCGCCCCGCCACGCGTCCTGCCCAAGCCGTCGGCACCGCATTAGGACAGCATTGCTGTCCTAATGGACCATGCCAAATTTTGCACCGCCACACAAGGCTGGTCCACGCTGGAATCGCTCCAGACGGACCTTTTGTTGCGGCAGCCAATCGCAAAGAAGCAAGAAGGGGACCACGGGCAGCCCTGGCGCGCAATACCGTTGCGCGGCGCCGCAGACGAAAGTCCTGCCGGATTAACCGTTTAACCGTGGATTCTAACCGTGCCGAGGGGTTTTGGCCGCGAGCCCGGGCGCGGCCGCTATGGTGCACAAGGTCTTAATTCCGGAGCCGCTGCCCATGAGCGATATCAACACCTTGCACCGGCCTGTGGAGCTTGGTTCGGGCGAAGCGGCCATGGCCCGCCTGGCGGAACGCCTGACGACCATAACACCGGCCATGGATCTGCCGGTCAACTCGATCATGCGGCCGCCGTCGCCGGCCGTTGCCGCCGCGCTCGCCATGAGCGCCAAGATTTCGCGGCGCGCCCATGACCGTGCCCGCCGCTCGCGCTCCATTATCGGCCTCACCATCGACGGCCTCGCCAGATTCGTGCCCTACACGCTGGTGGCGCTGGCGCTGCGCCTCGTCATGGCGCGCGTCTTCTTCCTCGACGGCCAGAGCAAGGTCGTCGGCCTGCCGGTCAGCCTGCCGGAGGCGGTGCAGAATTTCAGCTTCCAGGGCTTCAGCCTGAAGGCGCTCAATCTTTCCGTGCTGCTGCCGGTCGACGTCGCGCCGGCGACGATCGCGTTCTTCACGTCGCGCTTTGTCGGCTCGCCGCTGCCACCGTCATTGATGGCCTCCATCGTGAGCTACGCCGAATTCATTCTGCCGGTCATGCTGGTGCTTGGCTTCGCGTCGCGCTTTGCCGCGGTCGGCATGCTGATGCTGACGGCGCTGTTTCAGATTTACCTGATCCCGAGCGCGCTCTGGACCACGCACATTTACTGGGCGGCCATGCTGCTGGTGATCGTGTCGCGTGGTCCCGGCGCCGTGTCGCTCGATCACATCGTCCGCATGTTTGCGAAGCGCTAAGCCGGGTCGCCGTCATGAAAGAGGCAGTGACGATCGCGTTGGCGGGAGCGGCGGTGGCCGCGGGCCTGTCGTTCGTTGCGCCCGGGGTGAAGACCGAGGCGCCGGCGGTGGTCAGCGAAGCGAAGGCTGCCGAATCCACCGATGCATCGGGCCCGATCGTCGTCGCGCAAACCACGGCGTCGGTGCTGAATTACGAGCGCGGGCCGCGCATCATCATTGTTCCGCAGTCGGAAACATATCGAGGCAGCCGCGCCAGCGTTGAACGCGACGAGGACGACATCGCGCCGCCGCCGCGCCGCCGCGTTGCACCGCCGCCGGTGCGCACGACGCCGCGTTGGGCGCCGCAGCGTGTCGAGGCGCCGCCCGTCGAAAAGCCACGTGCTGAAAAGCCTTATGTGGCGCCCGTTCCGCGGCGTGTTGAAACGGTGCCGGCGCGCCAGGAAAGTCGCCAAGAATCGCGCCAAGAATCGCGCCAAGACCCGCGCCAAGACCCGCGTGTCGAGGAGCGCCAGGAATTGCGGCCAGAGCCGCGCCCGGAAAAGCGTGTCGTGCGTCACATCGACATGTCGAAGCCAAAGGCGAAGACCGACGCAGCGCCGGATGACGAGACACCGAGCCCGCAACCGCTCAGTCCGCGCCGCGCGGTGTTGAGCGCGCCGCCGTTGCCGGCTGACGGTCCGTCGCCGGTCAAGCCGACGCCGAAATTCGGGTCAAGCGCCGACGCGCATGCCGAGAGCGCGGTGCCGTCGACTGAGCCTTTGCCCGAACCAGAGTCCGGCGAGACGCCGCCGCCGTCGGAAGTGACCGCCGACCAGCCGCCGCTCGGTTACACGCCGCCGGCCTCGGCCGCGCGCGGCGACAAATACTGAGACAATAAAAAGCGCCCCGGAAATTCCGGGGCGCTCCACGTTTACATTCAGCCTGATCGGTTAGGCGGCGACTTTGCTGTCGACGACCTGCGCCTGCGCCTGACCGTTGCCGATCGGAATCTGGCGGGGCTTCTTCGCCTCGGGAATTTCGCGCACGAGGTCTACGTGCAGCAAACCGTTCTCGAGGGTCGCAGACTTCACCGTGACGTAATCGGCGAGCTGGAACTGGCGCTCGAAGGCGCGCGCCGCGATGCCCTGATAGAGCACGTCGGCGTTTTCCTGCTTGGCCTGCTTGGAGCCCTTGATGGTCAGGGTGTTCTCTTTCGATTCAATCGAAAGCTCGTCTTCGGCAAAGCCGGCGACCGCGACGGTGACGCGGTAGTCGCTTTCCGATGTGCGCTCGATGTTATAGGGCGGATAGCCCGGCGCAGCCTCGGAGCCGTCGAGAAGCGAGAACAGCCGGTCGAAACCGACGGTGGAGCGATAAAGGGGAGTGAGATCGAACGTACGCATCAGCAAGTCCTCCAAAGTGAGCGACATGCGGGCAGTCCGCCATATGGCCGAACCGAACCCGGGCGCAGCCGGTATGGCCTGCGCAAGAGAGATATGGGAATGTCGCTTCGGGCTCGCAAGTGGCCGGCCGGGTTTCCAATAAACATAGAAAAATCAGTTAGTAATAGAATATGCGCCTGATTTCGATTCCCGCTAATCCGGTGCCCGATGGCGCCGTCACCGGCACCATCAAGACGCCTGACGGCGTGACGTTGCGCTTTGGCCGCTTCGATCCGCCGCCGGGCCGCAAGGGCACGGTGGTGCTGTTGCAGGGCCGCGCCGAATACATCGAGAAATATTTCGAGACCGTGCGCGATCTGCAATCGCGCGGCTTTGCCGTCGCGACGTTCGATTGGCGCGGGCAGGGCCTGTCGGATCGCGCGCTGGAAGACCGGCAGAAGGGCCACATCCGCAACTTCTCCGAATATGCCACGGACCTGCGCGCCATCATGGAGCAGGTGGTGTTGCCGGATTGTCCACCGCCGATTTTCGGGCTCGGTCACTCGATGGGCGGCGCCATCGCCATTCGCGCCTTGCACGACGGCAGCCGCTGGTTCGACCGCGTCGTGCTGTCGGCGCCGATGATTGGGCTGCGCGCCGGTCCGATGCTGCGCGCCGCCGGTCCGCTGGCGCGCACGTTGCGGCTGCTCGGCCGTGGCCGCTCCTACATCCCCACCGGTCACGGCAAGGCGACGGGCTCGGAAGACTTTCTCGGCAATGTGCTGACGTCCGATCCGGTGCGCTTCTCGCGCAACGCCGCGGTGCTCGAGGAGGAGCCCATGCTCGGCATTGCCGCGCCGACCATCTCCTGGGTCGATGCCGCGATGCGGGTCATGAAGCAGTTCGCGTCACCGTCTTATGCCGCGCGCATCCGCCAGCCGCTGTTGCTGGTCGCGGCCGGTAACGACGAGGTCGTGTCGACGTCGGCCATCGAAAGTTTCGGCCTCAACCTGCTGGCGGGCCGCCATCTCATTTTGCCTGGCGCGCGCCACGAAATCTTGCAGGAGCAGGATCTGTTCCGGCATCAGTTCTGGGCGGCCTTCGACGCTTTCGTTCCCGGCACACCGCGTTACTGACGTTTGGTCGTCGCGTGCGCATGCGACGCGGAGGTAAATTCAATCACACGATTGTGAGCGTGAAATGGAACCGGTCCCACGCTCATAAAGCGTGAAATAGACAGTTTCGCGAAAAAGATGTGCCGCCAGAAATTAAAATTAGAACGATTTTCTCTCGCTTAAAATAGGTACCCGGTTCCGCTTTTAAATTGTTTTGCCAAACTACATTGCTCTTTTGCGCGTACGGTTGAGTCAAAAGTTTCCTAATACCATCATCCCCATAAATTCCCGTGATGACGCAGTGGAATCGCTATTCCGCGGTTCTGCGATTGGTCACGAAACCTGTTTCGAAAATTCATTACGGGGGAATTCGATGATTGCTTTGAAAATTGGCGCCAAGCTGGGCCTCATGTCTGCTCTCGGTATTGCGCTGGTCGCCGGCATGCTCGGTGGTTCGATTTATGGATTTTCGCAGGTCAAAAGCGCGAACGACGTGGCCGAAATCCAGCACGGTATTGCCTTCGATTTCGCCCAGCTCAAAGCGTCCGTGCGCGGCATGATGATCGGCGTCCGCGACCTGCGTCTCTCCGCAACCGCGGGGGACACGGCAAATGCGGCGAAGTATTTCGAGGAACGCCGTGCCGACCTGATTAAGTTCGCCGATAGTGCCATGCCGAAGGTCGGTGCCGAAAACCGCGCGCGGCTCGAGCGCACGAAAGTCCTGGTCGAGCAATACGCAGCGCTGCCCAAAGAGATTGTCCCGCTTCACAACGAAGCGCATCTCCTCGCCGAGAAACGCACCGAGTCGAATGCAGCTGAAGTGAATACCCGCATCGAGGCGATTGAAGCCAAGATTGCCAAGGCCGCCAAGGATCGCCTGCCGATCGTGGCGGAAATTCAGAAGCTCGCCGATGAGGGCGTAGACCTTGCCGAACACCGTTCCCGGGAGGCGTCCGAGCGCGCCGCGCAAGCCATGGCGTCGGCTGAAATTCTTGCGCTCGGCATCGGCGCGGTCGTGATCCTTGTTTTGATCGGCTCGGCGATTTTCGGTTCCGTTTCGATTGCGCGGCCGCTGGCGCGCCTCGTGCCCGAACTTAACAAGATTGCCGACGGCGATTTCAACGTCACGATCCAGGGCATCGGCCGCAAGGACGAAATCGGCCAGATCGCCGAAGCCGCCGATCTGGTCGCCGAGCGCGTTGGCTCGACGATTTCCAACATCAAGATCTCGGCCAACGAAGTCACCAACGCGTCCGCCGAGATTTCCGGCAGCACGACTGATCTTTCGCAGCGTACCGAGGAACAGGCCGCGAGCCTGGAAGAAACCTCGGCGTCGATGGAAGAAATGACCGCGACGGTGAAGAGGAATGCCGAGAACGCCAAGGAGGCGAGCGATCTCGCTTCAGCGACGCGTGAGGTGGCTGACCGTGGCGGCGAAGTGGTTGCCAAAACCGTCGATGCCATGGCCAAGATCGAGGATTCGTCGCGCAAGATTTCCGACATCATTGGAGTCATTGATGAGATCGCGCGTCAGACCAACCTGCTGGCGCTCAATGCGGCGGTGGAAGCGGCGCGTGCCGGTGAAGCCGGCCGCGGTTTCGCCGTCGTCGCGTCCGAAGTCCGCAGCCTGGCGCAACGCTCGTCGCAAGCGGCCAAAGACATCAAGGATCTCATCACAAACTCGAATGGTCTGGTGCAAGACGGTGTCGACCTCGTCAACAAGGCCGGCGAGTCGCTCCACGAGATCGTTGACTCGATCAAGCGCGTGACCGCTGTCGTCTCGGAGATCGCCAATGCCAGCATGGAGCAATCCACCGGCATCGAGCAGATCAACAAGGCACTGACGCAGATGGACGAAGTGACGCAGCAAAATTCGGCTTTGGTCGAAGAAAACGCGGCTACTGCCAAGACGCTGGAAGGTCAGGCCAAGTCGATGGACGAGCGCGTTTCGTTCTTCAAGCTGCGCGGCAACGAGAACGCCGACATCGGGCGATCCCCGGTTGAGCGCGCAGCCGTCCCCGCGAAAGCGGCCGCCAAACCCGCTGGCAAGAAGGCGGCCGCACCGCGCGGCAACGTCGTTCGATTGCAGCAAGGCGCCACCGCTCTGAAGATCGAGCCGGACTGGAAAGAGTTCTGACAAGAAGCGGGCGGGCGCGTGACCGCGCGCCCTCCCGTTCTAATTCACTGATAAAACTTGTATGACTCGTCCCATGGTTGCGCGAAGCTGTCGTAATATTTTTAAACCGAGCGAGACCGGATTACCTTCGAAAATTGCGTGACGAAATAATTTTAAGCCCAATTTTATTGATTTAAATTGAGTTCGCGGGTCTCTGCAATCTAGATTGTTTCGCTGCCTTGCTGTTTTTTATGGTGGCCCGGTTCAAGCGTTTTCTAACCTCGCCCTCACAAGTTGCAATGATACCGCTGAGACGCCGCCAAGGGGGGCGGCTTTCCGCGCGGCTTCGGTTGCTTTGGCAAAAACTTGTAGAGGGAATTCAATGACCCAGACCGCTGCGGTGTCCAAATCCGGTTTCGCTCTCAAGGTCGGAACCAAACTCGGGCTGATGTCGGGCCTTGGTGTCGCGCTCGTCGCCGCCATGGTTGGCTACAGTCTCTACAGCGATGCCCAAGTGGCGAAGGAAAACGCCGCCGCGATGCTACAGCAGGACATCAGCCGCGACGTCTGGGAGACGCGCGCTGCCGTCATCGGCATCCAGCTCGGCATCCGTGACATCCGTATCGCCGAAACGCCGCCCGAACTCAAAACGGCCGCCGAACAATTCGCTGCGCGGCAAGCGACCGCTGAAGCCGCCTTTGCCAAGGTGTTGCCCAAGTTCACCTCGCCGCAGGAGCGCGAGGGCATGGATAAGATCAAGGCGCTGGTCGATCAATACAATATCGCCGGCAAGGACATCATCAGGGTTCGCACCCAGTTGATCGCACTTGATGCCGGTCCACGCTACGACGCCTTCGTCAAGGAATTGAATGTTCTGATCACCGACAGAACCGTGCCTCTGGCTCGGCAAATGGCCGAACTGAGCGTGCAGGCCGCCAACGCCGCGTCAGATCGCGCGCGTGCAGCCACGCAACGCCAGAATGAGATCAAGACGTCGGCGGAGCGGATTTCACTCGGTCTCGCCACTGTCGTTATCTTGTTGTTGATCGGCTCGGCGGTCTTCGGCGTCGTGTCGATTGCGCGGCCGCTGGCTCGCCTCGTGCCCGAACTGAAAAAGATTGCTGACGGTGATTTCAACGTTGCGATCCAGGGCATCGGCCGCAAGGACGAAATCGGCCAGATCGCTCAAGCCGCCGAACAGGTTGCCGAGCGCGTCGGATCGACCATCGCCAATATCAAATTGTCGGCGAGCGAGGTCACCAATGCCTCGGCCGAGATTTCCGGCAGCACCACCGATCTGTCGCAGCGCACCGAGGAGCAGGCCGCGAGCCTCGAAGAAACCTCGGCGTCGATGGAGGAAATGACGGCGACGGTGAAGAAGAACGCCGAGAACGCCAAGGAAGCCAGTGGCCTCGCCGCGAATACGCAGGACATCGCCAATCGCGGCGGTGCCGTGGTGGCCCGGACCGTCGATGCCATGGCGAAGATCGAAGACTCCTCGCGCAAGATTTCCGACATCATCGGGGTTATTGACGAGATCGCGCGTCAGACCAATTTGCTCGCGCTCAATGCGGCGGTGGAAGCCGCGCGTGCCGGTGAAGCCGGCCGTGGTTTCGCCGTGGTTGCCTCGGAAGTCCGCAGCCTGGCGCAGCGTTCGTCGCAAGCCGCCAAGGACATCAAGGATCTCATCACCAACAGCAACGGGCTTGTGAAAGACGGTGTTGATCTCGTCAACAAGGCCGGTGAGTCGTTGAGCGAGATCGTCGACTCGATCAAGCGTGTCACGGCTGTCGTCTCCGAGATCGCCAATGCCAGCATGGAACAGTCGACCGGCATCGAGCAGATCAACAAGGCGCTAACGCAGATGGATGAGGTGACGCAGCAGAACTCCGCGCTGGTCGAGGAGAATGCGGCGACCGCCAAGACGCTGGAAGGTCAGGCCAAGTCGATGGATGAGCGCGTCGCGTTCTTTAAATTGCGCGGCAACGAATCCGCGGCACCGGTCGCGGTGCAGCGCGTGGCGGCGGTTCCTGTGCGGACGACAGCCGCGGCCCCGAAACGTGCCAACGCCGCAAAGCCGACGGCTACCGCGAAGCCCGCCACGGCGAAGCCCGAAGGCAGCAACGTTGCACGGATGCAGCACGGTCTTGCCACCGCGCTGAACATGGAGCCGGACTGGAAGGAATTCTGAGCAGACCGCGCGGTCAGGCGATCGCGCGTGGCGTTTGGCTGACAGCGCGCCTTTCGGGCGCCGTCTGCGTCTATATTTTTCTCCAGTTCGTCGAGCGGCAGAGCAGGCCGCCGAGGAGGCAGCCTGTCGTCACCATGCTGTCGCCGGTCGCTTTGAGTTTCGCCGTCAATTTCAACTTGCGCTGGGGATCGTAGGCCGAGCCGGACCATTGGTCGTCGACCGCCTTGATCGTGAAGATCAGCCGATCGCCGACTTTTTCCTTTTGCTGCACCGGGTCCTTGATCCAGGTGTTGGTCGCGCAAATATTGCCGCCGCAATTGGCAACCTTGACTCGCGCCGCGCCGTCTTCCCGCGACCAGTTGCCGAAGATGTCGTCGGACCCCGCGGTCGCCGCCGCTGCGGGAACCGTGATCAGCGTCAAAGCCAGCAGCAGATGCGCGCGCATAATCGGAACCCTTCATATGGAGACTTCAAGCTCTGCTCTTTGACTGCATACGGAACGGCGGCGACTTTGGATGACCTCGGCTTGTGGAAAATATGACGATTACGGCCAAAGGCTTGGCTTAATAAATGCATGCTAGCCTCACGATTCGTTGGGGGTGCCATGCCGATCTTCACGATTAGCCATGTAACCACGTACCAGTACCGCAAGCCCGTCGCCTTTGGTGAGCACCGCATGATGCTGCGGCCCCGCGACGACAGCGACCAGATTGTCCTCGACTCCGAACTCGATATTGCGCCGGCTCCCGCGGAGATCTCTTGGGAGCGCGATCGCTTCGGCAATCACGTCGCCACGGCACGCTTTGCCAAGCGCGCGCGGGAACTGCGCTTCACCAGCACCATTCGGCTGGAACACGCGCCGTTCACGTTCCGCGCCGAAGACATCGAGGATTTCGCGCGGACGTTTCCCTTCGCCTACGCCGAGGACGACAATCCCTACACCGCGCCGTTGACGTCGAACGCGGAATTGCATCACTGGGCCCACGGTTTCCTGCGCGACGACGGCACCGCCGAGACCTACGCCTTGTTGGCCGGCATGACGCAGACCATCCGGCGCACCTTCAAGCACGTCGCGCGGCACGCGAAGGGCGTGCAGGATCCGTTCGAGACTCTGACGCTCGGTAGCGGCAGTTGCCGCGATATGGCGATGCTGATGATCGAGGCGTTGCGTTCGCTCGGCATCGCCGCGCGCTTCGTGTCCGGCTATCTGCATCTCAACGGCGACGACGATCACGTCACCGGCGGCAATACGCATGCCTGGGTGCAGGCCTATGTGCCGGGTCCGGGCTGGGTCGACTTCGATCCGTCCAGCGGCAATGTCGGCAACGAGAATCTCGTGCGCGTCGCGACCGTGCATGACCCGCGTGAGGCTGTGCCGCTGTCCGGTTCCTGGATCGGATCGCACTCCGATCATCTGGCCATGGACGTTTTTGTCAAAGTGGCCGCGGCCGCGCCGGCCGAGTGATCGCGCGACCCGGCACGGCGCTACGCGTTGGACCTGAACTGGGCCAAGGCCGTGTAGTTCGCTTTCACCGCATCGTAGCACTCACAGCAGTCGGCATGCAGTCCTTCAATATTCAAGATGCGAACATTGCCGCGGCTGTAGGAGATGTATCCCGCCTTTTGCAGCGCGGATGCGACCGCCGACACGGTGCTGCGCCGCACGCCGAGCATGTGGGATAGAAATTCCTGGGTCAGCGGAATTTCGTCGCCGTCGGACAGATCACGCATGCGCAGCAGCCAGCGGCACATGCGCGCTTCCACGGCATGAACGGCGTTGCAGGCCGCGGACTGTTGCGCTTCGGCAAACAGCACCTTGTCGTGCTGAATCAGGACCGCGCGCAGCGACGGATAGAGGAGTGTGGCTTCCAGGAGTTTTTTGCGATCGACCGCCGCGGCGCGGCCGCTGGTTTGCACCGTTGCAAGGTTATACTAAATTGAGCCATCCAGCGCTGGCGTAGCGCCAAAAACACCATCGCGGCCGATCATGGCGGTTTCGATGTTCTCGCCATCGGCCATCTGAACGACAAGCGAGATAATGCCCGAATATGGAAAGTAGACGCTGCTGAGTTTGCCCTCAGGCTCGACGAGCGTCGCGCCGCGCTTCAGAGGCACCATTTTGATATGCGCCCGGATGAGCTCAAAGGCCGCGAGCGGAAGTGCTGCGAGCAGTAAATTAGGCGACGTCTCAGGTGACTTGGGTTGATGAGACTTGGCTTGATGAGGCTTGGGTCGATGAGACTCGGGCGGACGAGACTTCGGTCGTCGCGATTCGGACCGGCGTTGCGCGGACGAGTGTGATTTGGACATTGAACATGCTCCAGCCATAAGGCGGGAGCGCGGTCACGTCTCTCAGTCACTGGCGCCCGGTTTTCCCTGCCAGAGATGAGCCATTAAATGTCCGGTTTCGGACATTTACTAGCAAGCGTTTTAGCGCCTCTGTAGCCTCGACGGGCGCCGATGTTCACCTCGCTACTAACGCGGAACTGTTCACGCTCTCTATTTAAAAGAGCGTGGCGCAGGAACCCACGGGCATCACGCGACGTTTCAGTTCGCGTTTCGAATTTATCCAAACTGACGTGGCCGCCCGGCGCGCTCGGTCAACATAGCGTGGTGACGCATGACCTCTCCAGATTTGGCCAAGGACGCTGTGAGTCCGGGATTCAGCCGGCGAAACTTTCTCACAACGACGCTCGCAACGACCGTTACTGCAACGCTGCTGGAACAGACGCGCGCGGACGCTGCTCCGACGCCCGCCGCCGATCTCAACGCACCCGCCGGTACGACGCTGAAGATAAACGGGCGCGAACAACGCGTCGTGCTCGATACCCGCACCACGTTGCTCGACGCCTTGCGCGAGCATGTCGGGCTGACGGGCAGCAAAAAAGGCTGCGACCACGGTCAGTGCGGCGCCTGCACGGTTCTCATCAACAACAGGCGCGTCCTGTCGTGCCTGACGCTGGCCGCCGTCGCGGAAGGCCAGGAGATCACGACGATCGAAGGACTCGCCAAGGCCGACGGTACGCTGCACCCGATGCAGCAGGCCTTCATTGATCACGACGCGTTTCAATGCGGTTATTGCACGCCGGGGCAAATTCTCTCGGCGGTCGCTTGCGTCAAGGAAGGTCACGCAAACAGCGACGCCGACATCCGCGAGTATATGAGTGGAAATCTGTGCCGCTGCGCCGCGTACCCCAACATTGTCGACGCCGTGAACCAGGCCAAGACCGAAATGAAGGAGGGTTGAGATGCGGCCTTTCGCACTGACCCGCGCCGACAGCGCTTCCGCCGCCGTGCAGGCGCAAGTCGCCGCCGCGCAAAGCGCGGCCACCGCCCCCAGCGTCTTGTGGCCCTCGCAATATCTCGCCGGCGGCACGACTTTGATCGATCTGATGAAGCTCGACGTCATGCAGCCCGCGGCGGTGACGAACATCAACCCCCTGGAGCAATCGCTGGGCGCCATCGATGCCGGCGTCGATGGTTTGAAACTGGGCGCGCTGGTGCGCATGTCGGCCGCCGCCGATCATCCCGACATCAAGACCAATTACCCCGTCATCGCGCAATCGCTGCAACTGGCGGCCAGCCAGCAAATCCGCAACATGGCGTCGCTCGGCGGCAACGTGCTCCAGCGCACGCGTTGCAACTACTTCCGCGACACGTCCTACGTCAATTGTAACAAGCGCAATCCCGGCTCCGGTTGCGCGGCGATGGATGGCATCAACCGCATGCATGCGGTGCTCGGCACCAGCGATCAGTGCATCGCGACCTATCCCGGCGATTTCGCGCAAGCTCTGATGGCGCTCGACGCGCAGGTCGAGATCACAGGCACCGCCGGCACGCGGCGCATTCCTTTCGCGCAACTGCATCGCGCGCCCGGCAACAGTCCGCATGTCGATACGACCCTCGGGCGCGGCGACCTGATCACGGCCTTCACGATCCCGGCGACGCCCTTTGCCAAGCGGTCGCTCTATCTCAAGGTGCGCGACCGCGCGTCTTATGAGTTCGCGCTGTCGTCGGCCGCCGTGGCGCTCGATATCGATAACGGCATGGTCCGCGATGTCCGCATTGCGCTGGGCGGCGTCGCCGCGTTGCCATGGCGCGCCCGCGAAGCCGAAGAGCAGCTCAAGGGCAAGCAGATCAACGACGCCACGCTGGCGGCGGCGGCTGCGGCGGCCTTCGCCAAGGCGCGGCCGCGCGAACATAACCTTTTCAAGATCGAACTCGGAAAACGTACGCTGGAGCGCGCTCTGCGCCAGGCCGCGGCGATGGAGATTTAAATGAACAGAGCCGCGCCCGAGCCCAAGGACAATATGGGCCAGCCGATTCCGCGCGTCGATGGCCGCTTGAAGGTCACCGGCGAAGCCCGCTTTGGCTCCGACTTTGCCGTTCGCAATCCGGCCTTCGCCTATCTGGTGACCAGCAGTATCGCCAAAGGCTCGATCAAGAACATGAACCTCGCCGAGGCCAAGGCGGTGAAAGGCGTGCTCGAGATTTTCACGCATGAAAACACCGGCGATCTTAAGCAGCTTAAATACGGCGCCAATGGCGGCGGCGCCAGCACGTCGATCCAGGACTTTGGCCCAAAGATCCAGCATGACGGCCAGATCGTCGCGATGGTCGTTGCGGACACCTTCGAGGCGGCGCGCGAAGCGTCCTACAAAGTAAAAATCGACTACGACAAGGAAGTCCCGAGCCATGGCTTTGGTGCCGCAGGCGCGACGGAAGCCATCGTCAAGAAACCCATGCCCAAGGCCGGCGATGCCGAGAAGGCGTTCAATGACGCCGCGGTCAAACTCGTCGCCGATTATTCCACGCCGCCGCAGCACCACAATCCGATGGAGCTGTTCGCCACCACCGCCGTCTGGGACAACGATGAACTCACGCTCTACGAGGGCAGCCAGTTCATGCACGGCCTGAAGAACGCGGCGGCGAACAAGCTCGGCATTTCGCCGGACAAAGTGCGTACCATCAGTCCGTTCATCGGCGGCGCTTTTGGCTCCAAGGGTCAGATGTCGCCGCGCACGGGTTTGGTCGCGCTGGCCGCCAAGCGGCTGAACCGGCCGGTGAAGCTGGTCGCCACGCGCGATCAGGCATTCACCACCGCCACCTATCGCGCCGAGACCAAGCAGAAGATCCACATGGGCGCGAGCAAGGACGGCAAGATCGTCAGCTTCCAGCACGAAGGCTGGGAGGTCACGTCGCGCCCGGACTCCTATTCCGTGGCTGGCGTCGAAGATAGTGCGCGGCTCTACGGCTATGGCGCGGTCAAGACCAGCGTCACCAATGTGCACGCCGACCGTAATACGCCCGGTTTCATGCGCTCGCCGCCGGTCGTGCCCTATATCTACGCGCTCGAAAGCGCGATGGACGAGATGGCCGAGAAGCTCGGCATGGACCCGGTCGAATTCCGCCGCGTCAACGACTCGATGAAGGATGCGACCGGCAAGGAATGGTCGAGCCGCTCGCTGATGACATGCTACGACGAGGCCGCCAAGGCCTTCGGCTGGTCGAAGCGCAGCGCCAAGCCCGGCTCGATGCGCGACGGCGACTGGCTGATTGGCTATGGCTGCGCTTCCGCTGTCTATCCGACTCACATCGGCGCCGCCGCGGCGCGTGTCCGTCTGACGTCGGACGGCCAGGCCCGCGTGCAGATCGCCGCGCACGAGATCGGTACCGGCACCTATACGATCCTCGCGCAGATGGCGGCTGAACGTCTTGGCATCGACGTTGCCAACGTAAAAGTCGAAATGGGCGACAGCAATCTGCCGCCTGCACCGGTCGCCGGCGGTTCGAACCAGACCGCGACCTGCACGTCGACGGTGATGAAAGCCTGCGACGCCGTGATGGACCGCTTGAACGGTCAGGCTGGGAAGACTGAGACCGTCGGGGCGGGGGCCGCCGGCAGTCTCGCCGAAAAATTCAATCGTCTCGGCGTGTCCACGATCGAGGAATACGCCGAGTTCGTGCCGCCGGATGCCAAGCCTAACGTCGTCACCGAACTGTTCACCGATCCGATCAAGAAGCTTTACGCCGGCACACCGACCCTGGTCGGCGGCTCGCACAGCGAAAAGCTGCTTTACGCAACGGGCGCCGAATTCGTCGAAGTGCGTATCAATGCGCTGACGCGTGAAATCCGCGTGCCGCGTATCGTCGGCGCCTTTGCCGCCGGCCGTATCATGAACACGCGCACCGCCCGCAGCCAGTATATGGGCGCGATGATCTGGGGCATCAGTTCGGCGCTGCATGAAGCGACCGAGATCGATCCGCGCAACGCGCGCTATACCAACGATAATCTCGCCGACTACATGATCCCGGTGAACGCCGACATCCAGCAGCTCGAAGTCATCATGATCCCGGAGCGTGACAACAACGTCAACGCGCCCGGCGTCAAAGGCATTGGAGAACTGGGCAATGTGGGCACGGCCGCTGCGGTTGCGAATGCGGTCTATCACGCTACCGGCATTCGCGTGCGCGAACTGCCGATCAGGTTGGAGAAGCTGCTGAACGTGTAAGAAGCGGCGCCGGACGCGCTAGCTTCTCACCATTGCCATCGCGGCGGCATGCGTGCGCTTGTCGCCGGCGGCGATGATGCGGCCGCCGTTGTGCGCCGGGCCGCCTTCCCAGGTCGTGACGATGCCGCCGGCGCCGGTGATGATCGGGATCAGCGGCACGATGTCGTGGGCCTTGAGTTCGGTTTCGATGACGAGATCGATGTTGCCCGCCGCCAGCATGCAATAGGCGTAACAATCGCCGCCGTAGCGCGACAGCTTCACAGCCTTCTCGACTTTGCCGAACTGCGCGCGGTCCGCGTCGTTCATCAGCAGCGGGCTGGTGGTGAACAGCACGGCGTCGCTTAACGAGGCGCAAGCGCGCACGCGCAGGTCGCGCGGCCCGGCCGGTCCGCGGTAACGCGCCGCGCCGCCGTCGCCGGAAAAGTGTTCGCGCGTGAACGGCTGGTGCATGACGCCGAACACCGGCTCGCCAAAGCGCATCAGACCGATCAGCGTGCCCCAGGCCACCATGCCGGAGATGAAGGATTTGGTGCCGTCGATCGGATCGAGCACCCAGACATATTCGGCATCGATGTGTTCGGAGCCGCGCTCCTCGCCGAGGATGCCGTGTTCGGGGAAATTCTGGCGGATCAGCGCGCGCATTGCGTCTTCCGCGGCACGGTCGGCGACCGTGACAGGGTCAAAGCCGCCGGTGAGCTTGTTGTCGATGGCCAGCGAAGTGCGGAAGAACGGCAGGATCGTCTCGCCCGACGCCTGGGAAAGCTTGTCGACGAAACTGGAGAAGTCGATGGCCGTCATGGGTCGCCACTCTTTGCCTTGAGGAGGGCGCTATGGCACCCCAAATCTTCACATCCGGACCAAACTTTCACATCCGGGTTGCGACATTTGGCCTTCGGGTAGCGGAGACAAGGCCGGGCGGCAATGTTTCCCTCCTCCCCCGGTTGAGGGGACGGAACAGGGGGATGCCCCCGGGTCCGCAAAGCGCGGAATAAGAGCATTTCCTTGCTGCAGTGCGGCAAAGTGGCAGCATTTTTTCGCATGAGACTAAAGAAACAGCCCGATTCCGGGATTTAGCTATGCAAAAATGGCGTGTGGATTGGTGTTCCGAGCCTTGATTTTTGTGCGCTGCGGTGTAATTTACGGTCATGCGGTAGCGATACCGTTGCCCTCCTTGGGCGTTTCCTCCCTAGACTTGGGCCGCTCTTCAGTGAGCGGCCCTTTTTTTTGGCCGGAATTTTGGGTCGAGATTTTACGGCTTTGGAGGCGACCGGCTGTTACTCAGCCGCGGCGCGATAGGGCCGCAATTCCTCGAGCGGGATCTCGCCAATCCGCAGCGCCAGCGTTTCAAGGTCGGCGGCCAGCCGGTCGAAGCCGGCGACGCGCTCGTGGCGGCGCTCGTCCATATACAGCGCGCGGTTGATTTCGAGCTGAATTGCATGCAATCCGGCGGACGGATTGCCGTAATGCTCGGTGATGAAGCCGCCGGCATAGGGCTTGTTGCGGCTCACCGTGTAGCCGAGGCTGCGCAACGTCGACTCCACGGTTTCCGCCAGCGTGCCGACGCAACTGGTGCCGTAGCGATCGCCGAGGACGAATTCCGGACGCGGACGTTCGTCCTTGTGGCCGGCGCTCGACGGCATCGAGTGGCAATCGACCAGAATCGCCGCGCCGAAATCCCGGTGCATTTTCGTGAAAAGCCGGCGCAGGGCCCGGTGATACGGCTTGTACAGGGTCTCGATCCGCTGCAGTGCATCATCAACAGGTATGCGCCGGTCGTAGATCTCCTGGGCATCGCCGACGACGCGCGCCACGGTTCCCAGGCCCCCGGCGACCCGCATCGACCGGGTATTGGCGAAGGACGGCAGCCGGCCGTCGAACATGCGCGGATCGAGCTCGTAGGGCTCGCGGTTTACGTCGACAAAACAGCGCGGAAAATGGGCGCGCATCAGCGGATAGCCGTGCCGGACAACGCCGCCGACCAGGTCGTCGACAAAGCTGTCTTCGGAGCGGCGGAGCGTCGCGACGTCCAGCCGCGACTGCTCGAGGAAAGCGCGGGGATAGGTCGCGCCGCTGTGCGGCGAGTTGAACAGGACCGACGCCGTATAGGCGGCCGGCTCGATGATCTCGAAGGCCGGATCGAATTCTTGACGCGGTTCGGTCATGGGGAAAAAGGGGCCAATGGCAGCGTTGAAATCCAATGCTTCAGGGCGTTTGAGGCCGCCCGCCGCCGTTCTATTGTCTATGCGCAGGCAGACAATGCCAAGCGGAGCTTTCGGTTCACGCGATGTTTACCCGGACGACGTCATATGGTCGGGTGGGCCTCCGGCCATCGTTAAAGGGCGTTAAAGCGTATGTCGAAAATCCTGCTGGCTGAAGACGACACCGACATGCGGCGTTTTCTCGTGAAAGCGCTGCAAAACGCGGGTTTCGACGTCACCTCCTACGACAACGGGCTGTCGGCCTATCAGCGCCTGCGCGAGGAGCCGTTCGAACTCCTGCTCACCGATATCGTGATGCCGGAAATGGACGGAATTGAGCTGGCGCGCCGGGCGGCCGAACTCGATCCGGATATCAAGATCATGTTCATCACCGGCTTTGCCGCGGTGGCGCTGAATGCCGATTCTGCCGCCCCCAAACAGGCCAAAGTGCTGTCCAAACCCGTGCATCTGCGCGATTTGGTCACTGAAGTGAACAAGATGCTGGCGGCCTGAAAAGGCGCGCTTAAGGCCCCAAACGTGGCTTGCCACCCCCGTTTGGAGCCGATAAGACCACACCGCTAAATGCGCGCGTAGCTCAGCGGAAGAGCACTACCTTGACATGGTAGGGGTCACAGGTTCGATCCCTGTCGCGCGCACCATCGCTACCCGTATACCGTGGGCATCGCGTTAGTCTGTTTCTGTGGACCCCGGTAATCCCCCTCATTCGGCTCCTCCAATGGCGCATTACCGACGTTGGTTGATCGCGCTGCTGGTCGTGCTCGTCGGTATCGCCGGCGCGGCCGTCTTCTGGGCGCTGGACGGCCATCTGACCGCCGAAGCGCTTGAGGCACGCGTTGCGAGCCTCGGCGTCTGGGCGCCGGTTGGATTCGTTCTGCTCTACGGCGTCGCGACCGTAGCGATGGTCCCCGGCAGCATCTTCGATCTGGCCGGTGGCGCGTTGTTCGGGCCGTACCTCGGCACGCTCGTCAATCTCGCGGGTGGCGGCATTGGCGCGGCGCTGGCATTTTTCGTCGCGCGTTACGTGGCCCGCGATTGGGTGCAGCATCGCGCCGGCCCGAGGACCAAAGGCATCATGCAAAGCGTCGATGCGGACGGCTGGAAGTTCGTCGCCTTCGTGCGCATCGTGCCAATCTTTCCGTATAACTTCATGAACTATCTGCTCGGCCTCACGAACATTCCGTTTCATCAGTATTTTCTGGCGACGATCGTGTTCATGGCGCCGGCGACCGTCGTTTACACCTATATCGGCCATGCCAGCCGTCAGGCGATCGCCGGCAATACCGATAATCTGCGCTACGCGCTTCTCGCGCTTGCTGCGCTCGCCGTACTGCTGGTGCTGCCGCGCGTCTACAAAAAGTTGCGCGGCGCCTAAACCAGTCCGCCTATCGTCGACACTCGATTGCCCGCGACCGTGTTCTGGACAATCCCCGGCGACTGCAATGCCTGCCGCAGCATGCGCGCCAGATCGGCCTTGCGATACGGCTTGGCCAGTAACAACACGCCGGGATCGAGCCGGCCGTGATGGATGATGGCGTTTTCCGTATAGCCTGACGTGAAGAGCACCTTCATGCCCGGCCGCAGCTTCACGACTTCGTCTGCCAACTGCCGTCCGTTCAAACCGCCCGGCATAATGACGTCGGTGAACAGCAAATCGAATGCCGCTCCACCATGCACTTTCGCCAAAGCGGCGGGACCGCTCGATGCGGTCATGGTCCGGTAACCGAGGCTATGCAACTGAGTGACAAGGAAGTTGCGCACCATGTCGTCGTCCTCGACGACCAGAATGGTTTCATGGCCGCCGGAGAGCGGCGCGGCCGTCTGCGCGACTTCCAGTTTGGCGGTGCCGCGCGGCAGGTACAGCTTGATGGTCGTGCCGTAGCCTTCCTCGCTGTAGATCTTGATGTGGCCGTTGGACTGTTTGACGAGCCCGTAGACCATGCTCAAGCCGAGGCCGGTGCCCTTGCCAACGTCCTTGGTGGTGAAGAAGGGTTCGAACACTTTGTCGACGATGCTGGCCGGAATGCCCGTGCCGGTGTCGCTGACGGCGACCATGACATAAGGCCCGGCGCGCACTTCCGCGTTGGCTTGCGCGTAAGCTTCGTCGAGGATGACGTTGCCCGTTTCAAGCGTCAGCTTGCCGCCGTTCGGCATGGCGTCGCGTGCGTTGACGGCGAGATTGAGCAACGCCGTTGAAAGCTGCGACGGGTCGATCAGCGCGAAGTCGGCGTCGCGCGCCAGCTTGGATTCGATTTCGATGTGCTCGCCGAGCGTCGGGCGCAGCAACTGCGCGGTTTCGGTCACCATCGCATTGATATCGACATTATGCGGCTGCAAGGGCTGCTTGCGCGCGAAGGCCAGCAAATGCTTGGTCAAATCGGCGCCGCGGTCGGCGGCCTGATCGATCAGCTTGGCGATGGCATGAAGGTCGGGGCGGTCGGCGACGCCTTCCGTGAGAATCTCGATGGTGCCGGTGATGACGGTCAGCGTGTTGTTGAAGTCGTGCGCGATGCCGCCGGTCAGTTGGCCGATGGCGTCGAGCTTCTGCGACTGGCGCAACTGGTGTTCGAGTTTTTTAGCGTCGGTGACGTCGCGGCAGACGACAACAGCGCCAACGATTTTGCCGAATGCATCGCGGATCGGCCGTGCGCTGCCGAGCACATCGCGCAAGGCGGTCGTTCCATGCGGGCGCAGCATGAGCTCAAAGAGTTCTTCGTAGTCGCCGCGCGTGCAACGGATGCTGGGCCAGTTTTCAGGCGCAATCGGCGTGACGCCGTCCGGCTCGAAGACATCCTGTGATTCTTTGAACGGCGTGCCGGCACTCGTATCGGTATGATGGTGCAATAATTTTTTGGCGGCGGCGTTCTGGTAAATGACATTGCCGCTGGTATCGACCATGAACACGGCATCGGCCATCGTGCTCATGATGGTCTCGAAAATTTCCTTGTCGTGACGGATGGCATTGGTCTTTTCGCGAACGTCGCGGGCCATTTTGTCGAAGGCGTTCGCCAGCACCCCGATTTCGCCGCTGGCCGCCACCGGCACGGCAAGCGGCTTGTCGAATGTGAAGCCGGCGACGGCGGCCGTCGTCTGCGACAGGGGCCGCGTGAATGTCCGCGCCAGGAAAGCGCCGACCAAACCGGCGAGCAGTGCCGCCGTCAGTCCTCCAACCAGGAGCGAGTTCTGCACGGCCATTCCCGCCGCCGCCAGAATGCTGGACTCGGGCATCGTCTCGATGACGGAGATGCGCGGCCCCTCGGAAAGCTTGACCGACTGAACGGAGACGCCGAAGCGTTTGCCGTTCAGATTTTCAAAAAGCCCGCTTCTTGGCGCGCCGCTGCTGATCGCCGGCGCGAGGCCGGGGAAGTCGTCCTGAATGCGATAGGGTTTGCCGAGTCGGAAACCAAATTCGCGGCCGTGTTCCGGATTGAGTAGATAGTGACCTTGATCGTTGACGACATAGACCGCCGTATCCGGATTCGGCGGCTCGTCGAATTGCCCGAACGTAATGCGCAAGTCGACATTGACGACCAGCATGCCGAACAGTTTCCCGTCCGGTGCATAAAGAGGCGTCGAAATCCTCACCACGGGTACGTTTGGCGTTTCGATCACGCCGTTTTCGCGATTGAGTTCGACCGATGAAATCACGATCGTGCCGTCGGGCGCGGTGACGGTCTTTTGAAAAAACTCACGGTCGCTGCGCCGTTGCAGTTCGTTCTCGGGCGCGATGCGCGGTGGGCCGCCGGTGGCCGGGCGCCTGACTCGAATGAGCTCGCGTCCATCGTCCGCCGTTTTGATAATCCTGAATAGGATGTACTGCGGCTTCGCCTCCATTTCGGTCGCGAAACGGCGTTCGATGCGCGCACGCCATTCCGCGAATGTCTGCCCGCTGGCACGCTCCAGCGACGGATCGAGGCTGAGCGTCATGACCTCGTCGAGCCCGATGACGCGGCGGAAGCCTTTCACATCCGCCCGTGAACTGGCGACGATGTTGGCGATGTCGTTGGCGATCGCACGCGCATGAATGTCGGCACGCACCAGCGATCGCGGCACGGCGATGCCAGAGAGGTTGTGGTAGGTCAAAAAGCCGACGGCGCCCGCGGTCGCCACGACCAGCGCCACAAACGCGAAGGTGAGGCGAGCGAAAAGGGTCATAGGAGGGAGCATCTCTAATCTAAATTAAAAATTGCATATGCCTCGCTGCAAGTCACTCGCGTTGATCAAAACTGCCCCAATCATGTGCAGTTGTAGACACATCATTTTGGTCTGTGGGTACATTTCTACCATTCGCTACGCAGATTGATGTGCGGCGCTATTTCCAGAACTGTTTAGAGGCAATCGCCGCACCTTCCGCCATCGCCTTGAACTTGGCGAAAACGACGTCGGGATCGACGGCGGCCTGTCCGACCCAGGTGCCATAGCCGCAATCGGAGCCGGCAATAACGTTCTCGCGGCCGACCAGCTTGGCGTATCGGCCGATGCGCTGGGCGATCAATTCCGGATGCTCGATGAAATTCGACTTCGACTCGAGCACGCCGGGGATCAGCACTTTGCCTTCGGGAAGTTTCACCGTCTCGAACAAGGTCCATTCATGGGCGTGGCGCGGGTTGGCGGCCTCGAACGAAATCGCGCAGGGCCGCGCGCTGAACACGATGTCGACGATGTCGGCGAGCGGAATGTCGTGGTGGTGCGGCCCTTCGTAATTGCCCCAGCACACATGCATGCGCAGCAACTCCGGTGAAATGTTGCGGGTGGCGTGATTGAGCGCCTCGATGTGCAACTGCGCGCGCTTGCGGAATTCCGCCACGCTCAGATCGGCGTATTGAATATGGCGCCCCATGCCGAGATCCGGGCAATCCAGTTGCAGGACGAATCCTGCCTTGGCGATGGTCTCGTATTCGTACTGCATCGCGTCGGCGATGGCGTAGATGTAGGTCTCGAAGTCCTTGTAATAATCGTTGCGGAAGAACAGCGACACCACGCCGGGCGACGCGGCGCTGATGAAGCCGCCCGTCGCTTTGACGCCGGCGAGGGCTTCCTTGAGGTCTTCGACGTCGACGACCGGCGCTTCTCTGTCGCGCAGGCTGATCGGTGCGTTGCAGGCCGGCGTCTTGCGGCGCGAGCGGCCGGGATCGCCGAACACGCGCCGCTCCAGCATCGGGAATTCGTGGACGTCCTGGTAGACGAAGGTGTTGCCGGTGCCGCCGAAGCCATCGAGCCGGTCCTTGATGTAGGTGGCGTAGCTCGGCTTGGACATTTCGCCGTCATTGATCAGGTCGATGCCGGCGTCGGCCTGCTTCCTGACCACCTCGGCGACCGCCGAGCGGACCCGGGCCGCCAGCGCCGGGGCGTCGACCGGGACGCCTTCTTCCTTGGCGTACATGGTCTTAATCAGGTCCTCGGGGCGGGGCAGGCTGCCCGTATGGGTCGTCAAAAAGCGGTCGGTACTGCGCTGCATTGTGGAAGTTCCCCGGCTGGATGGCGGGGGGACTGTAGAGGTCCGCAAACAGGTAACCAAGGGTGGGCCGCCTGCGTTGACAGGGGGCGGTCGCACCCCTATTAACCCGGCCAACAGAGAGATCAGAGCCGAGAGCCATGAAAGTCCGTAACTCGTTGAAATCGTTGCGCACCCGTCACCGTGACAACAAGATTGTCCGCCGGAAGGGCCGCGTTTACATCATCAACAAGACCAACAGCCGCTATAAGGCGCGTCAGGGCTGAGCCTTTCAGGCTCCCTTTTGCCGGTTTTCCGGCGGCGATTTTCCCCTTTGAAGCGATATTGCGCGGTGCAGCAGAGAGCGTATGCTTTCTGTATGCGCCAGCGATTCATTGCGCTTGTCTTGGCTCCAGTGCTGGGTGCGGTTCTGACCGCCGCCTGTGTCCTGCCGGCTTTGGCCGCCGAAGCCGGTACCTTTCTCGAGCCGCCGAAAAAGCTGCCGGGCGTCTCGCGCGCCGACCGCACGCAAAATCTCGATTTTCTGTTTGGCGCCCTCAAGGTCGCGCCGGATGAAACCAGCGCCAAGGCGATCGAACAACGCATCTGGGCGCTGTGGGTGGTTTCGCGCAGCGACACCACCAATCTCCTGATGACGCGCGTCAAGACCGCGATGGATCAGAAGGACACGGATCTCGCGATCAAGCTGCTCGACGCCATCATCAAAATCAAACCGGACTATATCGAAGCCTGGAACCGGCGCGCCACGCTCTATTACATGAAGAAGGATTACGGCCACTCGCTCGCCGATATCCGTGAGGTGCTGCGGCGCGAGCCGCGTCACTTCGGTGCGTTGGCGGGGCTTGGTTTGATCATGCAGGACATCGGCGACGACAAGCAGGCGCTCGAAGTCTATCGCCGCGCGCTCGCGGTCTATCCGAAGCTGCAACGTATTCCCGACCTCGTGAAGACGTTGCAGGAGAAGGTCGAAGGCCGCGATATTTGAGCGAAGGCCGGGCAGCTAAGCGGCGGCGCTGATCTTGCGCTCGCCGGCAATCCCAGAAATCGTTTTGTCACGCAGCCGCTGCAACGCGTTGAGGTTGCTGACGGCAGAACCCATGCACAAGCGCGCCTTGCCGTTCGATTTCGCCTCATAAAGCGCCGCATCGGCGACCGCCATCAGGTCTTCCACGCAAGCGCCATGCTCCGGCGCCATGGCGATACCAATGCTGACGCCGATGGTCATCGTGTTGGTGCCGATCGAATAGGAGCGGGCGATCCCGGCGATGAGCTGGTCGCCGAGAGCGATCGCGCTGTCGGGTGTCATGCCTTCGGCGAGCACCACGAATTCGTCGCCGCCGATGCGTGCCGCAATGTCGCCGCTGCGTAATTGCTTGCGCAGATTGCCGGCGACATTCGTCAGCAGTTCGTCGCCCGCGGCGTGGCCGAAGGTGTCGTTGATGGTCTTGAATCCGTCGAGATCGAGAAACAGCAGGGCCAGTGCGCCGTCGCGCTTTGCCTTTAGTTTGGTCTCGACCGCGTCGAGCAATCCGGCACGGTTGGTCAGGCCGGTGAGGCCGTCATGCCGGGCGCGGTGGTTGTTTTCACGTTCCGATCGCATGGTGGCGACCAGCATCTTGTTGAGCTTGAAGGCCGCTGCTGTCATCGCCAGCAGATACATCGGCGCCTGGATGGCAACGACATAGAGCAACGGTTCGCCGGAAACGAACCCACCGCCGACAACGGGGCCGATACTTGTGACGATCATCACCGCGGCGAGATTGGGCGCGCCGAAATTGCGGAAGCAGATGCCGCCGACCATGGCCGCGCCGGACAGACAGGCGAGCGTCGCGACGATCCAGTCGCCGCTGGTCAGGCTGAGAAAGGTGCCGTAGCCGATGCAGGCGCTCCACGCGACACTCAGCAGGAGATAGAGGTCGGTCTGTGTTTCACGGCCTTCACGCGCGGCTCGGCGGGCGCGGACCAGCACGAAAAGGCGGACGAGACAGATCGCCAGATCGGTGACAAGCCAGGCGATGAAGGGCGCGGTCTGCATGCGCGCGGCGATGGCGGCCGCGACCAGCAGGCTGTTGATCACGCCGCCGGCGAAGACCGGCAGGGTGCCATAAAGCGACCCGACCAGCGCCGCATGAATATCTTGAGGGACGCCGGGACCGGCGTCGGCCAGCCAGCGCGTCAATGTCCAGCGCGGCAGGCTGTAGACCCTGTTGTCACTCTGCATGCCCGATCCCCTTACCCCGGCACGTACAGACACCGGTGGGGCTTAACGGGCGCTTACAAATACCGCCGCTCCATGACTGTCGTTGCCAAACGGTAAATCGCTACAGCCAGCCGACGCGAGCAACAGGCGCGCTTGGATGCCGCATGTCATTTTTATGCGCAGTTTATTTTTGTTAATAATTTCGAGTCGAAGCCGGTTCCGTCGCTTACAGGACAGACCAACTTTGGACACCGCGATATTTGGTTAAACTGCACTTAACCCTTCAGGGGCGCCAAGATGCTCACCGTGAGGGTTGAGAGCGCTGTCAAAGATTGCCCCGGACGGACCGCCACGCAGATTGCCGAGGCGCTCTTCGGCAGCAACGGTTATGGCGAGCAGGTCAGGCCGACGTGCGCTGTCCTCATTGCGATGGGCCGCATTGAACGGCGCGGACGCGGTGGACCGGGCGATCCGTACCGATACTTTCCGGCGGAATGATCGACGGCCGCACAACGAGCGCGCCTAGGCGGCGAGCTTGGCGGCTTCGATGAGAATTTTGATCGCGCCGACGCGATCCAGTTGCGGCGTGCTCAATCCGGCCGGCAGATCTTCCACGCCGCTGATAATGGCCGCGGCGTCGTCGCCCTCGGCGAATCCCATCGGCCATTGTCCGAAAACCCGGCCGCCGGGCTTGTCTGCAGCCAGCAGCGTCGTGACTTGCTTGTGGCGCCGGTCGCGTTCGATCAAGCGGAAGATGTCTTTGACGGCGTCGGCGTCGCCCTCAAGCAGCTGTAAAAAGACGCCGCGGTGATAGATCAGGATGCCACTGATCTCTTGCTCGATGTTACGGCGCCGGCTTTTGTCCAGCAGCTTCTTGAGCATGCTGTGGGTGAGGGGGGCGGTTTCGATACTTCGGTAGATGATACGGTACATGACGCGGCCTGCATTCCGCCGCGCAAATTGGTGGCGAACTGTTTAAAAAAATCGAAAAAATTTGGTAAGTAAATTGCTACCGCCGCGCCCTTCCCCGAAACGACCAAGGCCGGCAGATTGCCAAACTGTCATCATCCAAACCCCCGCTGTCATCGTATGTATCTGATGTGGCCCGCCCCTTGCGTTTTCTCAAAATGATCGTTCTCGGCTTTGTCGCGCTTGTCGCTGTGCTTGCGGTGGTGAGTTTCATCGGCGCGCGGATGATCGAGCGCTCCTATCCGCCGGCCGGCCGTTTTATCGACATCGATGGCGGCAGGCTGCACGTGCTTCAATTGGGGCCCGCGGGTGCGCCGCCCGTCGTGCTGCTGCATGGCGCCAGCGGCAATCTCGGCGACATGCGCATGGCGCTCGGCGAAAAACTTGCCGCGAAATATCGCGTCATCATGGTCGACCGGCCGGGTCACGGCTGGAGCGACCGGCCCGGTGGTCGCGCCGACGCGCAGCCGATGCGGCAGGCGGCGCTGATCCATCAGGCCCTGGAGAAGATCGGCGTCCATAAGGCGATTATCGTCGGGCACTCATGGTCCGGTGCGCTGGCGACGGCTTACACCTTGTCATATCCGGACGCGGTGTCGGGACTGGTGCTGCTCGCCGGCGTGACGCACCCGTGGCCGGGCGGGGTGGCGTGGCTCAATCATCTAATCGCGGCGCCGGTCATCGGCCCGCTGTTGGCGCACACGGTCATTCTGCCGCTTGGATATTTCCTGATCGACGCCGGCATTCAATCGGTGTTCGAGCCGCAGACGCCGCCGCCGGGCTATGACACACGCACCGGCGTACGCATGATCCTGCGGCCGCAGGAATTCATCGCCAATACGCAGGACATCGTCGCGTTGCACGGCGCGGTGACGGCGCAGTCGCCGCGCTACGGCGAGATCAAGGCGCCGACGGCCATCATTGCCGGCGATGCCGACCGCATCGTCTACACCGACATTCACTCGCGCGGCATCTACAAGATGCTGCCCGACGCGACGCTCACGGTGCTACCGGGCGTCGGCCATATGGTGCAGTTCGCCGCGACCGATGTGATCCTGAAGGCCATCGACGACGTGGCGGCGAAAGCCAAGCCTTAGAGAGACGGCGCTAAACGTCGCCGCTGTTCTCGGTGCCGACATAGGCAATGCGCAGCATGTTGGTCGCGCCGGGCGTGCCGAGCGGAACGCCGGCAACGACGATGACGCGCTGGCCGGCCTTGGCGAAACCTTCCTTGAAGGCGATGCGGCAGGCGCGATCGACCATGTCGTCCTGATCGTGCGCGTCTTCGGTGACGACACAATGCACGCCCCACGCCACGGCGAGCCTGCGGCCCGTCGACAGATTGGGAGTCAGCGCCAACACCGGCGGCCGCGGCCGTTCGCGCGCGATGCGCAAACCGGTCGAGCCCGACGAGGTCCAGCACATGACCGCGGCGAGATCGAGCGTATCGGCGATATGGCGCGCGGCGTCGGCGATGGCGTCGGCGCCGGTCGCTTCCGGAATGGCGCGCTGCGCGTCGATGATGCCGCGATAGAGCCTGTCGCCTTCGGCTTCCTCGGCGATGCGGTTCATGGTCGACACCGCTTCGATGGGGAATTGCCCGGCGGCGGATTCTGCCGACAGCATGACGGCGTCGGCGCCTTCGTAAATCGCGGTGGCGACGTCGGAGACTTCGGCACGCGTCGGCACCGGCGACGTGATCATGGATTCCAGCATCTGCGTCGCGACCACGACCGGCTTGCCGGTGGCGCGGCCGAGCCGCGTCATCATCTTCTGCACGCCCGGCACTTTTTCGAGCGGCATTTCGACGCCGAGATCGCCGCGCGCCACCATCAGCGCATCGGCAAGCTCGATGATCTCGTCGAGCCGGTTCACCGCCTGCGGCTTCTCGATCTTGGCCATGATCAGCGCGCGGCCGCGCGTCAGCTTCTTGGCCTCGGAAATATCTTCCGGCCGCTGGATGAACGACAGCGCGATCCAGTCGATGCCGGTCTCAAGCGCGGCTTCGAGATCGGAGGTGTCCTTCGAGGTCAGCGCCGAGAACGGCAGGGTCGAATCCGGCAGGCTGACGCCCTTGCGATCCGACAGCTTGCCGCCGACGACGACTTTGGTCGTGATCCTCGTCGGTTGCGCGTCGGTCACGACGAGTCGCACCTTGCCGTCGTCGATCAGCAGCGTGTGCCCGGTCTGCACGCCGGCGAAAATTTCCGGATGCGGCAGGAACACGCGATTGGCGTCGCCGATGGTGGAGTCGCTGTCGAGCACGAACGTATCGCCGTTCTTTACCTGCACCGAACCACCGGTGATGGTGCCGAGCCGCAGCTTCGGACCCTGCAGATCGACGAGAATGCCGATCGGCCGTCCGGTGTCTTCCTCGACGGAGCGGATCATCGCCACCAGCTCGCGCATGCGCTCGTGGCTGGTGTGACTCATATTGATGCGGAACACGTCGGCGCCGGCGCGGAACAGCTTGCCGATCATCTCGGCGCTGGACGAGGCGGGGCCCAAAGTGGCGACGATCTTGGCGCGGCGCAGGCGTCTCATCGTTTGCCGCCTTCAAAGGGTGCTGATGGTGCGATCGACGGCTGGCGCGACGGGCCCGGAGGCAAGCGGGGCGGGAGAGGGCGGTCGGGCTGTTGTTCGGCGCTGTCGGTCAATTGCACGGTCCAGGATCGCTGCTCGGTTGTATCGACTTCAAAATAGCCGGTGCGGTCATAGCCTCGCGCCAGACAATTCTCGGTGCCGCGAATGGTGAACTCCTTTTCGCGGGAGCACATATAGGCTTTGCCGGACCATTCGCCGCCGCGGTCATAGTCTACCGCGTAAATGTAATAGTATCGTGCCACCAGCGCGCCGCGCAGCAGGGTGTCGCACGAGCGGGAGGAGATGTTCCACCAGCCTTCGGTGGTCCAGCCTTCGGCGTCCTTGTAGCCGATGGCGACGCCGACCCGGCTGCCGGTGTTGTTGCAGAGGCGGAAATCGGCCTTGGCCGGCTCAACGGCCGCCAAAGACAACAGCAAGCCGAGGCCAAAGGCCAATAAAAGGGCGGTCGAGCAGCGCCGGCTGAGGGTCGAGGGCAGGGTCAGGCTGGCCATCACTTTGAGCTGATTGGCATAGGCAGGCTGAATGGCATACGCGCGTTGTGAGTGAGCCGCTACGGCCTGTCAACGACGATGGCCCGGAAGTCGTTCACGTTCGTATAGGTCGGGCCCGGCGTTAGCAGGTCCCCGAGGGCCTCGAAGAAACCCGTCGAATTATTGTCGGCGAGAAAGGCGGCGGGATCGAGGCCAAGGCTTTTGGCCCGCGCCACCGTCTGCCCGTCACACATGGCGCCGGCTGGATCGGTGGCCGCACCGGCGCCGCCGTCGGTGCCGTCGGTATCGCCCGCGAGTGCGGCGATACCCTCCGTGCCCGCAAGGGCCATGCCCAGCGCCAGGGCATATTCCTGGTTGGGACCGCCGCGGCCCGTGCCGCGAATGGTGACGGTCAACTCGCCGCCCGACAGGATCACTGCGCGCTTGCCCTGCGCCTGCAGATCGCGCGCCAGCCGCACGTGCGCGGCAGCGACGTCACGGGCCTCGCCCTCGATGCGGTCGCCGAGCATGACGCATTCATAACCGGCGGCGATCACGGCGGCCTGCGCCGCCTGCATCGACGTCGCCGGACGCGCGGCGAGCGTGAAGCTGCTGCTCGCAAAAGCCGGGTCGCTTTGCTTGACCGATTCATTCTTCGCGTCGCTGAGCGCGGCGGTCACCGATGCCGGCAGATCCAGTTTGTATTTGGCGACGACGGCGCGCGCGTCGGCGAGAGTCGTTTCGTCCGCCACTGTCGGGCCGGAGCCGATTGCCGACGGATTGTCGCCGGGCACGTCGGAGATGGCGATGGTGACGAGCTTGGCCGGATAAGCGAGACGCGCAAGCCGGCCGCCTTTAATGCGCGACAGATGTTTACGCACGGTGTTGATCTCGCGGATGTTGGCGCCGGAGCGCAACAGCGCGCGCGTGACCGACTGTTTGTCTTCAAATGAAAGACCATCCGCCGGCGCGATCCAGTTGGCGGACGCGCCGCCCGACATCAGCACCAGCACCACATCGTTAGGCCCCGCATGATCCGCGAGGCGCAGCACCTCATCGGTCGCTTCCAGTCCCGCCGCATCGGGCACCGGATGTCCGGCCTCGATCATCCGGATGACCTGCAGCGGCCGGCCATAGCCGTGACGCGCGACGGCGATCCCACCGAGACGATCCGGAGAAAGACCGAGCTGTTTGAGATAAAAGCCTTCTGCGACCTCCGCCATCGAGCCCGCAGCCTTGCCGGCGGCAAGCAGAATGATTTTCCCCGCCGGCGGTTGCGGCAACAGCTTCGGCAAAAATGTTGACGGGTGCGCGGTTTCGACCGCGATGCGGAACAGGTCTGCGAGAAAAGCGCGCAGGTTATGATTTGTTGTCGTCATTGCTGCCCACGTTCGCCGATCTCGGCGGCCCCTGGGGCTTCAAACGCCGCCCCAGCGCGCCTATGTTCCCCGCATCAGGGAGATCATCATGGGCGACAAGATTTTGGACGACAAGACCCGCATCGAACTCGAAGCCGCCGTCTACCGGCGTCTGGTCGAGCACCTGCGCACGCGCACCGACGTGCAGAACATCGACCTGATGAATCTCGCCGGTTTCTGCCGCAATTGCCTGTCGAACTGGATGAAAGACGCCGCCGACGCCAAGGGGCTGCCGCTGAGCAAGCACGAAAGCCGCGAGATCGTCTACGGCGAGCCTTACGATCAATGGCGCCAGAAGCACCAGAAGGAAGCGTCGCCAGAGCAAAAGGCGGCGTTTGAAAAGTCCAGCCCCAAGCACTGATAAACTACCGATTCATGACGGAAGGGCAGGTTCCGGGCGCCCGCGCTTGTGAACAGCGTGGATGACGCCGAGCTTTCCTTGACCTGACGCGCGCGAATTCCGAAACCTCCTGTCCAAAGCGCCGTTCAGTCAAGGAGACGTTCGATGGCAGCCACTGCCGAAGCCCACGATGATCAGCCGTCAACCCGGTTTGCCAAAGATCAGCTCAAGTCCATCATCGAGCGTATCGAGCGTCTTGAGGAAGAGAAAAAGGCAACGTCGGACGATATCCGTGACGTCTATGCCGAAGCCAAGGGCAACGGCTTCGACGCCAAGGCGCTCCGCACCATCGTGCGCATGCGCAAGATGGACGTCGATGAGCGCCGCGAGGCGCAGGACATTCTCGACACCTATCTGAACGCGCTCGGGATGCTGCAGTAATTAACCCGCTCGTCCCCGCGCATAGCCGTCCAAAGGACGGCATTCTTTCAGAACGCCTATGAGCGGGGACCCAGGGGCTGAGGCAAAAACTAGTGATGGGTACTCTGGATTCCCGCTTGCGCGGGAATGAGCGGAGTATTTGTCGCTTGTACGATTACCGCAACGACGCCGTCGCCTGCCGCGCAAACGTCGCGGTGGCGAGGAATACGACCGCGGTGCCGCTGAAGTTCGCGGTGGTCATGCCGAGATGCGGATCGGCGGAGAACGTCATCACCAGCGATTGCGCCGGCTTGCGCAGCAGTTCCTGCAACGGCCGGACGTCAAGCGGGCCGACTCTGGTCGTCGTCATCATGCCGACGCTCGGGGCCAGCATGGCGGCGCGCGTCCACGGGCTGCCGAAATTCGCCACGCCGCTCGACAGCAGCGGCGTAAAGGCCGGGCCCGGGGTCAGCACGTCGATGATGCCCGGCGCAGTAGCGACGACAACCGGCGCGGCGATGATCTTCGCGCCCATCGGACGCAGGCGCGTCGGCGCGGCAACGGGAAGCGGGGTCGGGGCCTCGGCCGCGTAGGCGAGGGCTTGGGGCGCGCTGCCGACAACCATGGTATTATCGGCGCTGGCGACATCAAATGGCGAGGCTTTGGCCTGCGCGAGCGGCGCGCTGTCGACGGAGCCCTTCCAGGACGCCCGGTTGTCGAAGAAAACTTCCTTCGGCAATGACGCCAGGGTCATCTGCGGCTTGGCCGGGGCGGCGGCCGCCACGGCGACAGGCGCCGTCTTCGGACGTGCCGACGGCAGCGGCACGATGGTCTCGGTCACGACCGGCTTCGGCGCCGTCAGGCTGGCGACGGCCAGCTTGCCGCGCGCGGGCGTGCTCGCCGTCGTGTAGGTCGGCTTGGCGGCCGGATCGGCGGCTTCATCGGCATCCTTTGACTTCGCGCCGAACAGAGACGCCAGCAGGCTGCGCTGCGGCTTGGCGTTCGCGGTGTCCACGCCATTACCGCGCGCCGCGGCCAGCGAGGTCGCCGACGGTTCGTTGCCACGGGCTTCGACATCGGCCAGCGCCAGCGCGTAATTCTTCAGCGGTACGCCGTCGGACGGCACATGCACGGTGCGCTCGTCGGGGAACACCTTCACGAGCTGATCGTGCGTCATGCGCGGCCAGTGCCGTACGGTGCCGGTATCCATATGCACGAAGGGCGAGCCGGATGTCGGATAGAAACCGACGCCGCCGCGCTGCAGGCGCAGGCCGACGGCGCGCAATTTGTCGAGCGGCACGCCGGGAATGAAGAAGTCCATGGCATGGCCGGCGGTGTGCTGGCTGAGTTCGGCGACGCCGGTCGAGCGGGCGCGCAACATCGAATTGGTTTCGGGCGAACGGTAACCGCAGACCACCTGGATCGGCGCGGTGGCGTCGACCTCGCGATAGGCCTCCCACAGCAGATCGAACAGGTGCGGGTCCATGCTGATGGACTGCTCCTTGCGCCAGTCGCGCATGAACCAGTCGAGCTTCTTCAGCGCGGCATCGTCGTAACGGCCGTCACGCTTGAAGGTGATGGTGATGTCTTCGCCGGTATGGAGATGATGAAACGTCAGCGTCCGGGTATCGCCTTCGGCGATGGCGGTCTGCAGCGAATTGTGCGAGCCGAACAGCGCGAAGCCGGCGAGGCCGAGCGTCAGGCCCGCGCGCAGCACAAAACGATGAGATTGCTTGCGTGCGCCAAACGCCAATGAACACGTCCGTGTAATGAGCCGTTCCAAACGATCGCTGCGCCCCAGCCGGCCGTCGTAACGGCCGCAGTGTTATCGGGAACGGTTAATGAGACCTTACCGGCCGCATTGCCGTGTTCAACTGTCGCAGTATTGACGAATGAAGGTGGCGAAAAAAGGCCGGCGCGGCCATTTTCGCGATGGAACTTCGGTCCGCAAACGAAAATGGCCGGGCTCAAGGCCCGGCCGTAAAATCATTCATTCCAAATCGCTTAGCGGAAGATGCGGTCGAAGAAAGCGAACGGGTTCTTCACTTCGCGGCGCTCGACCCGGCTCAGGATTTCCTGATTGGTGCGGGCGGTGGTGATTTCATCACGCTTGTTTTCCTTCGGCGGCGCGATGTCGGCCACGCGGCGCTCATCCGAGCCCATGATCGCCTTGATGCGGGCGTCGTAGCCGTAGATGTCGTCGCGCACGATCAGCTTGCCGGCGTCGTCGACATAGGCGCTCTGATAGGTGAGGTGCACCATCGGGCGCTGCTGCAATTTGTAGTTCTTCTCTTCGTGACCGAACATCTGGTCGATCTGGCCCGAGGTCGGTGTCGGGCCGGACATCGCCAGCGACAGCATGACTTCGCCGAACTTGGTCGGGTTTTCGACGCGCATGCAGCCATGGCTAAAGGCGCGCTTCTCCGGCGCGAACAGCCGCTTGTCCGGCGTGTCTTGCAGGTAGACCTGGAATTTGTTCGGGAAGGCGAACTTGATGCGGCCGAGCGCGTTGGCGGCGCCGGGCGGCTGCACGACGTTGATGTGGCCGTCGGGGCCGCGCTTCACTTCGAGACCCATGCGATCGAAGATCTGCGGATCGTTGGCGTATTGCGGCAGCAACTCGTTCTGGATGATCGACTGCGGCACGTACCAGGACGGATTGACGATGACTTCCTGCATCGGCGCGGTGAGCAGCGGCGACGGCGTCTGCGGCTTGCCGGCGACGATCTTGGTGCGCCACTGGATGCGGTTATCCTGCACGACCTTGAGCGTGTAATCCGGCAGATTGACCATCACATAGGTCTTGCCCAGATCGCGCGGCAGCCAGCGCCAACGCTCCATATTGGTGACGATGCGGTCGATCTGCGTCGCCTGCGTCACCGGCTTGGGGCCGTTGATGGCGGCGAGCGTCTTGCCGTCGATGGTGCCGGTGGGCTTGATGTCGGCGCGCTGCTGCACGTTGCGCACGGCGTTCCACAGCGCCTTGTCATAGACGAGGTCGTCGGTCTTGCTCTTGACGTTGAGCTTGTGGCGGATGGCGGGAATGCGTGCATCCTTTTCGCCGGCCTCGATGCGGCGGCCGTCGGCAATGCGATCGTCCGGCGCTTCGGCGCGCGGGCCGCTGCGCAGTTCGGCAAGCTTGGCCTTGAGCGCGCGGAAGCCGTCATGCGGCGGATTGTAATTGTCCAGCGCCGCATTGAAATCGCGGGCGTCGGAGACCTTCTTGAGAATGTCGGACGGCTCCGGCACGTGAGTGCCGTAGTCGACTTCCGCGAGAACGCGGTTCGGCGCGATGCGGCCGACCGCGAGATGGCGGGCATAGGTCAGAATCGAATTGGTCAGTTTCACGTCGCCTTCGGCAAGCGCTTCGGCGCTCGACAGATTGGCGAAATCCGGCACGGGATAATCCGGCGCGTCGAGCGCGTCGGCGCTGGCGCTCTTCAGATGGACGATAGCGGCCTTGGCCTGCGTGGTGAGTTCGCCGCCGCGGATCCAGAGCGGCGCGTAGCCGCGCGCGGCGTAGAACGCTTCCGTCGCCTTGCGCTCGGGTTCGCGATCGATAAAGCGTGACATCTGCTTGCCGAGGGCGCGCAGGCGTTCGGTGATCTGCGCATCGCTCGCCGCCAGCGGCTTGTCGAGCGTGCTCTTCATCTCGGTGACGGCGGCGTCCGGTTCGCGCGGCGCGGCGGCGGGCGCCTGCACAACGGGCTCGGGCTCCGGCGCGGTGGCTTGTGCGCGGGATTCCTGGGCGCGGGATTCTTGGGCTCGGGATTCCTGCGCGCGCGGCTCCGGCATCGGCACGGCGCGCTGCGAAGATGCGTTGTTGATCTGTTGCGGCGGTACGGGCGCCGCTTCGCGGCGGCGCTGCGGCTGGCCGTTGATCGAGGCCGGCGGCGGCATCACCTGGATGATGCGATCAGGCGCGGCCACGGAGACCGCGGGCGTTGTTACGACAACGGCCAGAATGGTGCTGGCCAGCAAGCTCTGTTTGCGCATCGTACTCAACTCCACACACTCAACGCGACGGATAAAATTTTATGCAGTGCATTTACGAATGGTGCACGCGTCGCGCCATCGGCATGTCTGCATCGCTATTATGCGACTGCAGAGACGCCGATACGATGTGAAATTGCGCTGTTAACGACGTTACTTACGATCAGAGTGAACGCAGGTCGTTAAAATCGGATCGTTAAAATTTTAATCAAATTATTGAACGGGCGCCGGCTCGTTTACCTTGTCGGCTTGTGTGCCGTCGTTCAATCCGAGGCCTTCGAGCTTGCGATAGAGCGTCGAGCGGCCGATTTTCAAACGGCGCGCGACTTCCGACATCTGCTCATCATAGTGCGTGATGGCGAAGCGGATGACGTCGCGTTCGATTTCCTCGAGCGGACGCACTTCGCCGTGCACATTGGTGAGCTGCAGCGACGGGCCCGACGGCGTCAACGCAAAGGCGTTGCGCACCATGATGCCGGCATTGTCGCTCGGCATGGCGGCGGCCGTCGCCGGCGACTTCTCGATCCATTGCTCGGTGCGCGCCGCGGCGGGCAGGGCATCGGACACGACTTGCGCGGCGATCTGCGGGAATTCGTTGGCGCCGATCTCGTCGCCGTCGGCGAGCACGACGGCGCGGAACACGGCATTCTCCAACTGGCGGACATTGCCGGGCCAGCGATAGGAGCCGAGCAGCGACAGCGCCTGCGCGCCGATGCTGCGGACGCGTTTTCCCTCTTCCGCGGCGATGCGGAGCAGGAAGTGGCGCGTCAGTTCGGGGATGTCTTCAAGCCGCGAACGCAGCGGCGGGATGGTGATCGGGAAGACGTGCAGGCGGTAGAACAGGTCCTCGCGGAAACGCCCGGCCTTCACGTCGGCGATGAGATCGCGATTCGTGGCCGAGACGATGCGCACATCGACCTTGATGCTCTTGCGGCTGCCGACCGGTTCGACTTCGCCTTCCTGCAAGGCGCGCAGCAGCTTGACCTGGGCTGCGGGCGGCAGTTCGCCGACTTCGTCGAGGAACAAGGTGCCGCCATCGGCTTCAAGGAACTTGCCGGTGTGCTTTTCGGTGGCGCCGGTGAACGAGCCCTTCTCGTGGCCGAACAGGATCGACTCGACGAGGTTCTCCGGCATGGCGCCGCAGTTCACGGCGACGAAGGGCTTGGCGCTGCGGGCGCCGCTGCCGTGGATGGCACGCGCCATCAACTCCTTGCCGACGCCGGATTCGCCCTCGACGAGGACGGGAATGGCGGAGCCGGCCGCTTTTTCAGCGGCGTGCAGCACCGGGCGCATGGCGGGGGAACGCGTGATGATGTCGGAGATGGCGAGCGTGCCTTCGCGCGAACGCTTGATGCGTTGCAGTTCGCCGGTCAGCACCCTGGCAGTCACCGCGTTGCGCAGCGACACCTGAAGACGCTCGGGGCTCGCCGGCTTGATGACGAAATCGGTCGCGCCCGCGCGCATGGCGGACACGGCATTGTCGATGCCGCCATGGGCTGTCTGCACGATGACCGGGGTATCGAGGCCGTGCTCGCGCATGCGCGCCAGAACGCCGAGACCGTCGAGATCGGGCATCACCATGTCGAGAATGATGCAATCGACGCGCGGCGCGGGGGAGGCGGTCAGGATCTTGACCGCGGCGTCGCCGCCTTCGGCCGTCCGGGTGTCGTAGCCGAAGCGCTGCACCATGGCTTCGAGCAGGCGGCGCTGGACCGGATCGTCATCGACGATCAGCACGACTTGTGACATGAACCCTCCGGCGGCGGTGGTTGTACCGATTTGGTGCAATCTCGCCGGTTTGGCTTAATGGGCTCTTAAAGTGGCCGGACACGCCTCGCCGCGTAGCCTGGGAAAAAACGAGGAAACATATGTCCAAGCTTCAGATTTACGGAATTGCCCGCACCCGCGCCTTCCGGGCGCTGTGGATCGCCAAGGAATGCGGCATCGACTACGAGCACCTGCCGATCGAAATCGGCGATACCGGCGCCAAGACCCCCGAATTTCTGGCCATCAACCCGAACGGCCGCCTGCCGGTCATCGTCGATGGCGATTTCGTGCTTTTCGAGTCGCTGGCCATCACGATGTACATCGCCAAGAAGTATGCGCCCGGCAGACTTTATCCGACCTCGCTCGAAGGCGAGGCCAAGACCTGGCAATGGACGTCGTGGGCGCTCAATGAGGTCGACCGTGGCGTCAATATCTGGTCGTTGCACGCCGTGCGTCTGCCGCCGGAAGAACGCGATGCCGCCAAGCGCGACGAGGCGCTCAAGGTGATCGCCAAGCCGTTCAAGATTCTGGATACGGCGGTGTCGAAGCAACCCTATCTGGTCGGGCCGGACTTTACCGTCGCCGATCTCAACGTTGCCGCGGTCATCAGCCGCGCCATCGAGATGGACCTGTCGGCGGTCCCGCACCTGAAGGCCTGGCTGGAGCGCTGCCTCGACCGCCCGGCGGCGCGCGACGCGCTGGCGCTCAAGAACAAGGCGGACGCGGAAACGCCGGCGGACGTGACCCGGCGGATCGCCCGGATCAACCGGCTGTAGAAGCCGGTTTCCGATACCGTCTGGAATGCAATTTTGTTGAAAAGCGGGGTCTCTGCCATCGCAACGCCATGTCCGGCAGCCTAGATGGGAAGCTGACCCGCCGGTTCCACATTCATAAAGACATTTGCCCATGGCCAAATACTCCGCCCAGAAGAAGCCTGCCAAAGCCGCCAAGCCCGCAAAGGCGGCGGCGAAAGCCGATTCGAAACTGGGCCGCCTGCCGGAATGGAATCTGAACGACCTCTATCCGGGCATCGACAGCCCTGAGCTGAAGCGCGATCTCGAGACGGCGGAAACGCAGAGCGCGGCGTTCGAGAAAGCCTACAAGGGCAAGCTCGCCGAACTTGCGGCGGCACCGGGCGCGCCCGGTTTCGTCGAGGCGGTGAAGCAATACGAGAAGCTGGGCGATGTGCTCGGCCGCATCGGCTCTTATTCGGGCCTGCTGCACGCCACCGACTCGACCAATCCGGCCTACAACAAATTCTACGGCGACATGAGCGAGCGCATCACCGGCGCGTACTCGCATCTCCTGTTCTTCGATCTCGAGATCAACCGCATCGATGATGCCGTGTTGAACGCGGCGATGGACGGCGGCGACCTCGGCCATTACCGGCCGTGGATCGAGGATGTGCGCAAGGAAAAGCCGTATCAGCTCGACGACCGCATCGAGCAGCTGTTTCACGAGAAGTCGCTGACCGGTTATTCGGCCTGGAATCGCCAGTACGACGACACGGTCGCGGCGCTGCGCTTCAAGATCGGCGGCAAGTCGCTCGGCATCGAGCAGACGCTCAACTTCATGCAGGACCCGGACGGCAAGAAGCGCAAAGTTGCCGCCGAGGCGCTCGCCAAGACCTTCAAGGAAAACCTGCGCCCGTTCACGATGATCACGAACACCTTGGCGAAGGACAAGGAAATCTCCGACCGCTGGCGCGGCTTCAAGGACGTCGCCGATGCGCGGCATCTGTCGAACCGCGTCGAGCCGGAAGTCGTCAATGCGCTGGTCGATGCCGTGCGCGCGGCCTATCCGAAGCTGTCGCACCGTTATTATGCGCTGAAGGCGAAATGGTTCGGCAAGAAGAGCCTGCCGTATTGGGACCGCAACGCGCCGCTGCCGAAGGTGGCGCAGCGCACCATCCCGTGGACCGACGCGCGCTCGACGGTGCTGACCGCCTACGGTGCGTTCTCGCCGAAGATGGCGGAAGTGGCCGGGCAGTTCTTCAACAATGCCTGGATCGATGCGCCGGTGCGTCCCGGCAAGCAGCCCGGCGCCTTCGCGCATCCGACCGTGCCGTCGGCGCATCCGTACGTGCTGCTCAACTATCAGGGCAAGCCGCGCGACGTCATGACGCTCGCGCATGAACTCGGTCACGGCGTGCATCAGATGCTGGCGGCGCCGAACGGCCCGCTGATGGCGCCGACGCCGTTGACGCTCGCCGAGACGGCGTCCGTGTTCGGCGAAATGCTGACCTTCAAGAAACTGCTCGCGGCGACGACCGACAAGAAGCAGCGCAAGGCCATGCTCGCTGCCAAGGTCGAAGACATGATCAACACGGTTGTGCGCCAGATCGCGTTCTATTCCTTCGAGCGCAAGGTGCATCTGGAGCGCCGCAACGGCGAGCTCACCGCCGACAAGATTTGCGAACTGTGGATGTCGGTGCAGAGCGAGAGCCTCGGCCCTGCGATCGAACTCAAGGCGGGTTACGAGACCTTCTGGACTTACATCCCGCACTTCATCCATTCGCCGTTCTATGTCTACGCCTATGCCTTCGGCGATTGCCTCGTGAACTCGCTCTATGCGGTCTACGAGAAGTCGAACGAAGGCTTCGCCGAGCGCTATCTCGCCATGCTGTCGGCGGGCGGCACCAAGCATCACTCCGAACTGCTCAAGCCCTTCGGCCTCGATGCGACCGATCCGAAATTCTGGGACGGCGGATTGAGCGTGATTGCGGGCATGATCGACGAGCTGGAGAAGTTGGGATAAATTATTGTTTCCAATAAGATACGTACGTTGTACGTTTTGTAAAACTATGTTATACAAAATGTACAACGTATCGGAGCGCTGCCATGTCGATTGAAAAGAAAATAGAAGCGGATCCGCGCGGCACTCCGGTTGGGGTCGTTCAACTCAAGAAGGTCGGCAATTCCACCGGCATGATCTTGCCGAAAGAAATCATGGCGCGGCTCAATCTCAGTGTCGGCGACAGTTTTTACGCCACAATGACCCCTGAAGGCGGCATTCGCTTTACGCCATACGATCCCAAGTTCGACAAGGCCATGGAAGTCGCGCGGCGCGGTATGAAGATTTATCGCAACGCGCTCTCTGAACTCGCCAAATGACAGAGCCTGAATGGCTGACTGCTACGATCATCGTCGCTATCCATGATGAGCAGCTTGCCATTCACGGCGGTCCATCCGGTATTCGCGACAGCGGCATGCTCGAGTCAGCCCTTGATCGTCCGCGCAATAAATGGGCTTACGAAAACGCCGAGTTGCCTGAACTTGCCGCCGCATATGGCTTTGGCATCGCCAAAAATCATCCGTTCGTTGACGGCAATAAGCGCAATTCGCTGCTGGCCATCTATACTTTTCTCGGCATAAACGGCGTCGATTTTGTGGTGCCGGAGGCGGAAGCGGCTTCAATGATCCTGTCTCTCGCCGCGGGCGAAGTGAGCGAGGAAAGCCTGACACGCTGGATCAGGGACAACTGGCCGAAGGCTTAAGTCGCATGCCCAAAGTCTGGATCGAAGTGGCGTTGAACGGGCCCTGGGGCCGCGAGCGGCAGCCGACGATTCCGGTATCGGTCGAGGCGATTGTCGCCGATGGCATTGCGTCGGCGAAAGCCGGCGCGGCGATCGTCCATCTGCATGCCTATGACGACAACACCGGCCGCCAGCGTGACGACTGGCAGACCTATGCCCGCGTCATCGAAGGCATCCGCGCGCAATGCGATGCCATTGTCTATCCGACGATCCCGATTGCCGGTTCCGGCTTTGCCGGCGCGCTGACCAGTGCGCGCGAGCGCTACGCGCATCTCGAAGAACTGGCCAAGCGCGGTCTCGTCGAATGGGCGGTGGTCGATCCCGGCTCGGCCAACATCGCGCGGCTTGATGAGCTCAAGCGCAAGGAGCTGGGTTTCGTCTATCAGAATCCGGACGCGCATATCATCGAAGGCCTGCGTATCTGCGCCGAATACGATGTGCGGCCGAGCTACGCCATCTACGAGCCGGGCTTCACTCGCGCTGGCGCCGCGCTCGCCTCGGCGCATCGCGGCCTGCCGGCGCCGATCTATCGCTTCATGTTTTCTGATCAGTTCGCCTTCGGTTTTCCGCCGAAGCCGGTGTTTCTCGACGCGCATCTCGCTCTCCTGAGCGAGGCCGCGCCTGGTGCGCCGTGGATGGTGGCGGGGCTCGGCCTCGACATCCGGCCGTTGATCGCGCCGGCCATCGAACGCGGCGGCCATATCCGCGTCGGTCTCGAGGACCGGCCCTTGGGCATTCGCGAGAGCAACGTCGCGCTGGTGGAAGAAGCTGCAACGCTTGTACGCGCCGCCGGTGGCGAGCCGGCCTCGGCGGCCGAGGTGCGGGAAAGCTGCGCGGCGCTCGACCGCGCCTTCAAGCAGGGCAGTGCGGCTTAATCGCAGCCGCGCTAGTTGCAGCCTTTGCGGCCGCCCTTTGTCGAGAGCTGATAATTGAGACACTGCAGGGTGATTTCGCGCGGCGCTTCGCTGTCGCGCTGAAAGCTGTACACCTTGCGGGAGATATCGGTGGTCTCATCGCGGCAGGCGACAGTCCGGGCGCGATGCGAAACACGGACCGACGATTTCTCGGTCAGCACGACCTTGTGTTTCTGGTCGTCATGGCTGGTGAATTCGAGCGTCGGCGCCAGACCCTCATTGGCGTCGCCGGGGTCGTAATTGGTGCCGGCTTCCTCGAGCGCGGTGGTGATCTTGGCCTCGTTCTTCGCGATATCGCCGAGCTTTGTCTCACCGTCGATGATCGCCATCGAATCCCGGTTGAAGATCAACTGCTGATCGCCGACCTTGCCCTGGCAGCGCCATTCCCAAACGGCGGCGGATGCCGTGCCGCATGCGGCGATCGAGACGGCCGCGGCCAATGCAGCCAAGATGAATTTCCGAGTGATCATGACGCCCTCCGTACCCAAATGATTGGTAGCACGAAGTCCGCGTCCGGTTCACAGCGCGCAAAGAGAAAAGTGCCGTCAGGGCCTGTCGTCTGCGACGGCCCTGACGGCATGGTGTTTTAGGCGAGGGCCTTGCCGTACAGCGCCAGCAGGCGCGTCCAGGCGCGGTCCGCTTCCGGCTGATTGTAGACGGGCGTATCCGGCGGGCACCAACCGTGCGCGCCCTTATAGAACTCGATCTCCGCCGGACGGTTGTCCTTCGCAAACGAATCCTTGAGGGCGGTCTTGTCGGTCGGCGCGCGTTCGTCGTCGTTCATCGCGATGGCGATGAGGAACTGCGCCTTGGTCTTCGGGCCTTGCAGATGCGGGCTGTTGGGTTGGGGGGTGACCAGCGCCGCGCCATGGAACGAGGCGACAGCGCCGACGCGATCGGGCATGGCCACGGCGGTGCGGAACGCCATCGGCCCGCCCATGCAATAGCCCTGCGTGCCGATCTTCTTGTTCTTCGCCACCGGCGTCTGCGTGTCGAGCCAGGCGACGAACGCTTTCGCGTCGGTCATGTGCGTCGTCTCGTTCAGCGCCGCCATGAGCGGCCTGACGTCGTCGAGCGGCGTCGCGCCGCCTTTTTCGGCGGTCGGCGCTTTCTTGACGCGATAGAACGGATTGACGACGAGCACCGAATAGCCCGACTCGGCGAGCCGCTTGGCCATCTGCTTCGAGGCGGGGCGCAGGCCGAACACGTCGGGCCACATCAGCACGCCCGGCGCGGTGCCGCTCGCCGGATGGACGAAGTAGGCGTCGCAGGTGCCGTCCGGCGTCTTGATGGATACTTCCGATTCCTTGACCGTGACGGCGTTGGCGACTTCCGGCAGCGTCATGCAGACGCCGGCGGCGACGAAGGCGCCGAACTGGCGGCGCGTGACCATTCCGCGTTTTTCGAATTCGGCAACGTCGTCATCAAAATGATCTTGATCGCACATTGTGTTTTTCTCCCTCTTTGGACGCCGCAATTGCATGCCTTCTATGGCACGGGCGTTTCCAGCGCCTATGTTAGGAGTCCTGGCGAAATCTTCCAAGGACCTCGATGGCCGATAACGAAAAGAACCGCTTTACCGCCCGCGCCCGGCGTTACGCCAATGTCGGTACCAAGGTCGGTGGCGTCGCGGCGCGCATGGCGGGGCAACGGCTTTTAGGCAGCAAGCCGGATGACCGCGCCGGTAACGCGCTGGCGCTGGCCTCTGCGCTGGGGGGCCTGAAGGGCCCGATCATGAAGGTGGCGCAACTGCTCGCCACCATTCCCGATGCGGTGCCGGCGGAATACGCCAACGAATTGATGAAGCTGCAAAGTCAGGCACCGCCGATGGGCTGGGCCTTCGTCAAGCGCCGCATGAACGCGGAACTCGGATCCGAATGGCAGAGCAAATTCTCCAGTTTTGAGCATCATCCCGCCGCGGCGGCTTCGCTCGGTCAGGTGCATCGCGCCACGGCCTTGAGCGGCGAAGCACTGGCCTGCAAGCTGCAATATCCCGACATGCAGTCGGCGGTCGAAGCGGACCTCAACCAGCTTCAATTGCTGATGTCGATCCGCAAGCGTTTCGATCCAGCGATCGACGCGACCGAAATCGCGGTCGAGATCGGCGCGCGGCTGCGCGAGGAACTCGACTATGCGCACGAGGCCAAACATGTCGCGCTCTATCGTCATGTGCTGACGGACAAGCCGGCGATCCGCGTGCCGAAAATCTATCCGGAATTATCGACCGGCCGCCTGCTGACAATGGAGTGGATGAACGGCACCAAACTGCTGGCGCACAAGGAAGCGTCGCTTGAGGTGCGCAATCGGCTCGCGACGGCCATGTTCACGGCGTGGTGGTTTCCCTTCAGCCGCTTCGGCATCATTCACGGCGATCCGCATCTCGGCAATTATTCGGTGTTCGAAGACGGCGGTCAGCCTGCGGGCATCAATCTGCTCGACTACGGTTGCATCCGTATTTTCCCACCCAGCTTCGTCGGCGGGGTGGTCGATCTCTACAGCGGCCTGCGCGATGGCGATAACGACCGCGTGGTGAAGGCCTACGAAACCTGGGGCTTCAAGCGGCTGACACGCGAACTGATCGACTCGCTCAATATCTGGGCGCGCTTCATCTACGGCCCACTGCTCGATGACCGCGTGCGCACCATTGCCGATGGCGTGAAGCCCTCGCAATACGGCCGCAAGGAAGCGTTCCAGGTGCATCAGGCCTTGAAGAAGCAGGGCCCGGTGACGGTGCCGCGCGAATTCGTCTTCATGGACCGGGCCGCCATCGGTCTCGGCGCGGTGTTCCTGCATCTCAATGCGGAATTGAATTTCTACGCCTTGTTCAATGAAGCGATCGAGAATTTCTCGACCGACACGGTCGCCGAACGTCAGCGGCAAGCGCTCGCCATTGCCGGTCTCTGATTATTTGCCGGCGGTGATGAAGAGAAATCCGCCGCGCTCGCGGACTTTGCGCCTGAGATAGTCGTTAGAGAACAAGGGCCGCACCAGCGCGCGCAGATGGCGGGGCAGGGGAATGGCGTCGGCTTCCTGTCCGTAGACGTCGACGGATGTTCTCTCGAAAAACGTATTGAACAGGTCGGCGAGTGTATCGCGCGTGTAGTAGCGCGCGCTGAAGCCGTCGGTGTCGGCCCACAGCGCGCGGTCGAGCGACCGGCCGCGCCAGAAGCCGAGCAAGTGCTTGCGCACAAAGGTCACATAGGCCGGCGCGCCTTCGAGATTGTAGACCATGACGCGGGCCTGGCCGCCGGGTTTGAGTACGCGATGGATCTGCCGCACGATGCGTCCGGTGTGAGCGGCGTGATGGATGACGCCCCACGACCAGACGAAATCGAAACTTTCATCCGCGAAGTCCATCGCCGCCGCGTCGCCCTGCCGTACATCGATGGCGAGGCCTTTGAGCGCGGCCCGCCGCCGCGTTGCCTCGACCGAGGTGTCGGACACATCGACGGCGGTCACGTGCGCGCCGGCTTTGGCCATCAATTCGCTGTGCAGACCCATGCCGCAGCCGATCTCGAGGACGGCGCGGTCCGAAGCGTCTCGAAGGGAATGATTCGGTCGAAGGGGACGCGGTCGTGCGCGAACAGCCCGGCGGCCTCGATGAAACGGCGGTCAATCTCGTCGTACCAGCCGGGAGAAAATTTCTCCCCCGGCACGGTGTCGTTCCAGTCGTAGGACATGGTGTGGCCGTTCCACCAGCGGCGGTTTCCCGCGGCCACGGCGTCCAAAGCCTGCCATTCGGTGCGCTTGCCGGATGTATCCATTCGTCCCGCCCGCATCGTGGGAAGTCTAGGCTGCCCTCGCGTATTTCGACACCCCGAAAACCGCGTCAAAGCGTGCACAGGCTGCGGCAACCGTTGCCCTTCCGCCCCAAGTGCGCTACCTCACGTGCCGCCCGGTTAAGACCCTTCGGAGAGCTTCCCCCATGGCCGATCACGGCACCGTCGAATACGCCACCGCCGCTGGAAACGACTATCCGGCGCATGAGCAGACCTACGACACCTTCGTAAAATTCGCCTTTGTCGGCACCATTCACGTCATCAATCTGGTGATCGGTCTGGCCACGGGCGGCGTGCTGGGCCACTGGTTCACGGCTCTGCTGGTCTTCATCATCGCGGTGGTGGGCCTGATTCCGGGTCTGGTCACCGGCAGCAAGACCTCGAGCTACATTGCTTTCGTGCTCTGCTTCGGAATCTTCGCCTTCACCGCTTTGTCGGCGCACTAGTCTTTTCATCTGGCGTAACGGGGTACGCGAATGCGAGTTGCCGTGGCGCGTGAGGCCGATGCCGGCGAACCCCGTGTCGCCGCCACGCCTGAGACCGTCAAGAAATTCAAGGCGCTCGGCGCCGACGTCGCGGTCGCCCGCGGCGCCGGTCTGGCCTCGGGCATTCCGGACGCCGACTACGAAGCCGCCGGCGCGACCGTCGGTGACGATGTTACCCGGGACGCCGACATTGTCCTGAAGGTGCGGCGCCCGGCTCCGAACGAGTTCTCCACTTACAAGAAGGGTGCCCTGGTCGTTGCCATCATGGATCCCTACGGCAATGAGGCCGCGCTCAAGCAGATGGCCGATGCCGGTCTGATCGCTTTCGCGATGGAACTGATGCCGCGCATCACGCGCGCGCAGTCCATGGACGTGCTGTCGAGCCAGGCCAATCTCGCGGGCTATCGTGCCGTGATCGACGGCGCCGCCGAATACGGCCGCGCGCTGCCGATGATGATGACCGCGGCCGGCACCGTGCCGGCGGCGAAAGTCTTCGTCATGGGTGTCGGCGTTGCCGGTCTGCAGGCGATTGCCACCGCGCGGCGTCTCGGCGCCGTCGTCACCGCGACCGACGTGCGTCCGGCAACCAAGGAGCAGGTCGAAAGTCTCGGCGCCAAGTTCCTCGCCGTCGAAGACGAAGAGTTCAAGAACGCGCAGACCGCCGGCGGCTACGCCAAGCCGATGTCAGCCGAATATCAGGCCAAGCAGGCCGCGCTCACTGCCGAGCACATCAAAAAGCAGGACATCGTCATCACCACCGCGCTGATCCCGGGCCGTCCGGCACCGCGGTTGATCACGGCGGCGATGGTGGCCTCGATGCGGCCCGGCTCTGTCATCATCGATCTCGCCGTCGAGCGCGGCGGCAATGTCGAAGGCGCGGTTGCGGGGCAGGTGGTGCAGGCCGGGCCGGCCAAGATTGTCGGCCATCTCAACGTCGCGGGCCGGCTCGCGGCTTCGGCCTCCGCGCTTTACGCCAAGAATTTGCTGACCTTCGTCGACACTTTGATCGACAAGAAGGAAAAGACGATTGCGATCAATTGGGACGACGAGATCGTCAAGGGCACCGCGCTGACACGCGACGGCGCCATCATCCATCCGGGGTTCACGCCGAAGACGGCGGCCTGAGAGTTTAAAAGCCAGAGATAGAGCGACGACATGGACCACATCGCCACGGCAGTCGATCCCTTCGTCTTCCGCCTCTCGATCTTCGTGCTGGCGGTGTTCGTCGGCTACTACGTCGTCTGGTCGGTGACCCCGGCGCTGCATACGCCGCTGATGTCGGTGACCAATGCGATTTCGTCGGTGATCGTCGTCGGCGCGCTGCTCGCGGTCGGTGTGCCGCTGATCACCGCCCATGACGGCCCGATCTGGGCCCGCGCGCTCGGATTTGTCGCGCTGATTTTCGCCTCGATCAATATTTTCGGCGGCTTCCTGGTCACCTCGCGCATGCTCGCGATGTACCAAAAGAAGAAGAAATAAGCGCCATGAACGCCAATATCGCAGCCCTGCTGTATCTCTTCGCCGGCGTCCTGTTCATCCAGGCGCTGCGCGGATTGTCGAGCCCGGCGTCGAGCCGCATGGGCAACCTGCTCGGCATGATCGGCATGACGATCGCCGTACTGACCACGTTGGCCTCGCACCCGCCATCCGACGCGATCGGCTGGATCCTCGTTGTCGGCGGCATTGCCATCGGCGGCGGCATCGGCGCGGTGATCGCGCGCAAGGTGCCGATGACCTCGATGCCGGAATTGGTCGCGGCCTTCCACTCGCTGGTCGGTATGGCGGCGGTGCTGGTCGCTGCCGGCGCCTTCTACGCGCCGGAAGCCTTCGATATCGGCAGCGCCGGTCACATCCACCAGGCCAGCCTGATCGAAATGGCGCTCGGCGTGGCCATCGGCGCCTTGACGTTTACCGGCTCGGTGATCGCGTTCCTCAAGCTGTCCGCGCGCATGAGCGGTGCGCCGATCATGCTGCCGGGCCGTCATATCATCAACATCGCCATTGCCTTGGCGCTGGTGTTCTTCATCTACGGTTTCTACGTCTCGCAATCGGCGCTCGATTTCTGGCTGATCGTCGGCCTCGCGCTGGCGCTCGGCGTGCTAATGATCATTCCGATCGGTGGCGCCGACATGCCGGTCGTGATCTCGATGCTCAACTCCTATTCGGGCTGGGCGGCCGCGGGCATCGGCTTCACCTTGGGCAACTCGGCCCTGATCATTACCGGCGCGCTGGTCGGCTCGTCGGGCGCGATCCTGTCCTACATCATGTGCCACGCGATGAACCGCTCGTTCGTCTCGGTCATCCTCGGCGGCTTCGGCGGCGAAACCGCCGCTGCGGGCGGCGCGGCTGCGGAGCAGCGCCCGGTCAAGCTGGGTTCGGCCGAGGACGCGGCGTACATCATGAAGAACGCGCAGAAGGTCATCATCGTGCCGGGCTACGGCATGGCGGTGGCGCAGGCGCAGCACGCGCTGCGCGAAATGGCGGACCGGCTCAAGAAGGAAGGCGTCGAGGTCAAATACGCCATTCACCCGGTCGCCGGCCGCATGCCCGGTCACATGAACGTGCTGCTCGCCGAGGCCAACGTGCCTTACGATGAAGTGTTCGAGCTGGAAGACATCAATTCGGAGTTCGCCCAGGCCGACATCGCCTTCGTCATCGGCGCCAATGACGTCACCAATCCGGCGGCGGAAGAAGACAAGACCTCGCCGATCTACGGCATGCCCGTGCTGCAGGTCTGGAAGGCCGGCACCGTGATGTTCATCAAGCGCTCGCTGGCGTCCGGCTACGCCGGCATCGACAACCCGCTGTTCTACCGCGACAACACGATGATGCTGCTCGGCGACGCCAAGAAGATGACCGAGAGTATCGTCAAGGGGATGTAGCCTGTTCCGGCTGATAGCGGAACGTATGGCCGTGCACCGTGATCGTCGGCGCGAGGCCGAAATGGCCGTTGCCGAACACGGGAATGCGCCGTTCCAGTTCGTTCTTCGATATCTCCGCTGAAATCTCGCACAGCGCAGCGTAGTCGCGGCGCGTGCTGCGCCGGCCGCTCCAGGTGATGGGCAATTCGGCCAGCGGCCCGGTCTGCGTCGCCAGCGGCTTCGACAGGTTCCAGTACATCCGCGCCAGCGCCACCAGCGCCAGCTCTTCGAGCCTCGCAACCGTTACATTCGCCGGCATCGGAAAAAGCTCGACGCCGACGATCGGGCCGCTGTCGACGCGTTCATGCATCATGTGCACGGTGGCGCCGAAGATCGGCGCCTGGTCGTAGATCGCGAAATGCGACGGCACCCAGCCGGGATAATGCGGCGGGCCCGGATGAAAATTGTAGGCGCCATAGCCGAGGCATTCGAGGATCCGCTTGGGCACGATCACCGGCGTGACAAATCCGATCAGACGCGCCCGCGCCAGCAAGGCGCGGGGCAACACTTCAAGTTCTTCGATGGTCTTGACGTTGCGGACGTCGAGATCGGCGCTGTGCCGCCGTAACGCCGGCGCCAGCGCCCGTTCCTCGATGGGTCCGGTGAGCAAGATGACAGTGTCGAACATGCGAACCGGCTCAGGCTGTGACGTCGAGCAGATTTGCCGAGCTTGAGGCGGGGCTGGCGCCGCTTGTGGCGGGCGCAGCCGCTTGCGAGGAGTCACCGCCACTCGGCTTGGCATGATGGCCGCCGTGATGGTGCGCGCCTTTGGCGTGCTGTTGCAGCGTGGTCAGCGCCTGCTGCGCGCCGTCAATGTCGCCCGACTGCAATGCGCTGCCGATCTGGCCGACGGCTTGAGAGAGGGGCCCGCTGCTTTGACCGCCTGGCGTTTGCTGGAATGCCGCGTAGGCATCCTGTGCGGCCGACAAGTCGCCAGACTTGATTGAATTGATGAGCTGTCCGAAGGCCTGGCGCGAGTCGTCTTGCGCGGGCGGGAGGACAGGTGATGTGCTGGAAAGCGCCGCTATAGTCATGACACGTCTCCGCTGGACTGAGAGTGTCCAGTTCGATTCGCGTCGCCCCGTTGCCGTGATAGTTCCGCCCCGATTTTCAAATGGTTAATAAGGCGGTAACCACGACGGAATTGCCGCAAAGCGCATTCTTTTTTACAGCGCTTTTATCCGCAGCCGCGGCGCTACCGGTGGCCTTCGAGCGGCATCGGCACCGAGCAATGCATGCGAATGCCTTTCGGATCGTAATCGATCGTCGCCTTGGCATGGATCTGGCCGGGCAGCACATATTCGAGCAGGCGTGCGCCGAAACCCTGCCGCTTCGGCGGTGACACCTGCGGGCCGCCGCTCTCGACCCAGTCGAAATCCAGACGCCGCCGCGTCGCCTCGATGGTGACGCTCCACGTTACCTCGACCTTGCCACCAATCGCAGACAGCGCGCCGAACTTGGCGGCATTGATGGTCAACTCGTGCAGCACCATGCCGAGCGACACCGCGAGCTGGGCCGAGAGATAGATCTCGGGGCCGGTCAGCGTGATGCGGTTCTGGTCGTCGCCAAAGGCGTCGAGTTCGTTGTGCAGCAGATCGGCGAACGTGACCTCGCCGACCTCTTCGGTGAGGAGGCGATGCGTCTTGGCCAGCGCGCCGATGCGACCGATCAGCGAGTCCTTGAATTCTTCAATCGTGTCTGACGAGCGTGCCGTCGATCCCATAATGGCCTGGACGGTGGCCAGCGTGTTGCGCACGCGGTGATGCAGTTCGCGCACGAGCAGCGCTTGCTGTTCCTCGCCGCGTTTGCGTTCGGTGATGTCGACCAGCATGTTGACGCCGCCGATCAGTTTTCCGGCTTCGTCATGCAGCGGGGTCGGGTAGGGCATGAACGGGACACGCACGCCGTCCGGACGTTCGCAAATGCCTTCCATGCCGCGCACCGGCCGGTCTTCCTTGAGTGCGATGGCCAGGGCGCTCTCTCCATGCGCCATCGGCGTGCCGTCGGCCCAGAACAGTTTCGCTGAGCCGCACCATTCCGTGGTGCCGAGCTGCGGCCGCTGGCCCCAGAGTTCGGCGGCGGCATCGTTGAAGTAGGTGAGGCGGCCGTCGGCGTCGGTGGTGTAAACGGCGCTCGGCAGGGCATTCAGCAACTCGCGAAACCGGCGCTCGCGCTCGGTCAGGGCTGCCTGGGCATGGGCGGCAGGGGAAAAAGGCACGACTTTATCGTCGCCGGAACCCTCACTATGGGCGGCTATGGCGCGTTCCAGTTCGCTTTCGAGAAAGCCTCCCGGTTGATCCATCAATCCCCGACGTTACGCAAATGCTTGGCCTTACAGACTATTTTTGTGCTGGAAACCCCAACCCGTGACGACAAACGCGCCACGCGCGAATAGGTTTCATTCAAAACCGATTTTACAGCGGGCAGCCGAGTTTTTTCTTAACGCGGGTGCGGACTACAGCGTGCGCAGCATGACTAGGGCGTCGACAAAGCCCAATCGGGGGTGCTGGAACACGTTTGGCAGGCGGGCGGCCACAGCGAAGCCGCAGGCCTGCCAGAGGCGCACCGCCCGCTCGTTGGTGGCCACCACGAAGTTGAACTGCATGGCGGTAAATCCGCGCTGCCGGGCTGCTTCCAGCGAATGCATGCACATCGCGCGGGCAACGCCGCGCCCCGTGGCGGCTGCGGCGGTCATGTAGCCGCAGTTTGCAACATGGGCACCGCCGCCGCGCTGGTTGGCGCGCAGGTAATAGGTGCCGACGACGGCGCCGTCCGCGGCGACAAACACGGTGTGTCCCGGCGTGCGCCAATAGGCCAGCGCATCGGCGCGGCCGATGTCGCGCGGGATCGGATAGGTTTCGCCGGCGCGGAACACCGGCTCCAGAATGGTCCAGATCGCATCGTCGTCGGCGGCAGAAGCGGGGCGGATGGTGAGGGCGATATCCATGACGTCTTGTAACGCGCGCTCTCCGCTTCGGGAACTTGGTTCGAACATCCCCGTTGGTGTGCCGGGCGCGACGTTTCCAAAGTCGGAACGACATCATGAGCTTCTCGCGTCGCACCCTCCTCAGCGCAACCGCCGGCGGCCTCGTCGCTACAGCCGCAACAGCCCACGCCCAAAATCTCCAGCCGCAACGCGGGCCGGGTTACGGCGGCGCTGACAACGGCCCGCGCGACTTGATGCGCGATGGCCAAAATCCCGACATTCTCAATCCGCCGAAGACCGACCACGGCACGTTGCCGAATTTGAAGTTTTCATTTTCGGATTCTCATGTGCGTCAAGGCACGGGCGGATGGACCCGTCAGGTGACAGCGCGCGAATTGCCCGCTTCGACTGATATTGCCGGCGTCAATATGCGGCTCAATGCCGGTGGCATTCGCGAACTGCATTGGCACAAGGAAGTCGAATGGTCGTACATGATCAACGGCAACGCGCGGATCACGGCGATCGATCAGGACGGCAATAATTTCGTCGAGGACGTTGCCGCCGGCGATCTCTGGTATTTTCCGTCCGGCATTCCCCACTCCATCCAAGGTCTGGGTCCGGACGGTTGCGAATTCCTGCTGATCTTCGACGATCCGCATTTCGACGAAGACAGCACGTTTCTCATTAGCGACTGGTTCAAGCATGTGCCGCCGGATGTTCTGGCGAAGAATTTCGGCGTCTCAGCGGATCTGTTCGCCAAGCTGCCCGATCCGGACGATCTCTACATCTTCAAGGCGCCCGTGCCGGGGCCTGTCGCCGGCGACAAATTGCGCGGCCCCAAAGCGGTGTCGCAGACGTTCAAGCATCAGATGACCGCGCAGCCGCCGCTTCGCACCAAAAGCGGCACGGTGCGCATTACCGATTCCAAAAACTTTCCGGTCTCGACCCACATCGCGGCGGCGCTTGTCGAAGTCGAGCCGGGGGCGATGCGCGAACTGCACTGGCACAACAATGCCGGCGAGTGGCAATACTACCTGCAGGGCCAGGGGCGCATGGGCGTCTTCGCCTCATCGGGGCAGGCCCGGACGTTCGATTTCCGCGCCGGCGATGTCGGCGTCGTGCCATTCGCCATGGGGCACTACATCGAAAATACCGGGAACGAGACGCTGCGTTTTCTCGAGGTCTTCAAGAGCAGCTTCTACGCCGATCTGTCATTGAACCAGTGGATGGCGCTGACGCCGCCTGAACTGTTGCAGGACCATCTCAAGCTCGATCAACGCGTGCTGGATGCCTTGCAGAAAGACAAACACGCCATCGTGCCGGCGTAAGGTGTTTTGCCAATAAAAAACGCGGGCGCCGTGAGCGCCCGCGTTTCATTTCTAAACCCGAACCGAAAAAGACTAGAAGCGCGAACCGCCGCCAGCGCCTGCGCCCGGACCACCACGGCCACGGCCACCGGCACCGCCAGCACCCGCGCCCGGACCACCGGCGCCCGGCACAACGCGCGGCTTCATCGGCAGCAGACCTTCGCGCTGCATCTTCTTGCGCGCGAGCTTGCGGGCGCGACGGATGGCTTCCGCCTTTTCCCGCGCCTTCTTTTCCGACGGCTTTTCGTAATGACCGCGAAGCTTCATTTCGCGGAAGATGCCCTCACGCTGCATCTTCTTCTTGAGCGCCTTGAGGGCCTGATCGACGTTATTATCGCGAACGAGAACTTGCACGCATGCTTCCTTCGTATGTGGCTCGGGCGGGTTCTAGCTAAAAAGGCCCGCTATACGGGCTTTGAGTCGGGTCGCAGTAACAGAATTAGAAACGTGAGTCCATGGAAACGAGCCAAAAGTGCCGTTCCACAGCCCTTTTCACAGGGGTAGTGCCATACCACGGCCTGAACTAGGCGTGAAATACCCGATTTCAGGCCTTTTCAGGCGGCCTGGTTCCGCAACGCGGTCTGGAACAGAGCAGAGACCCAATCATCCGCTACGGTGTCAATAACGAGGTGGATTCGGTCCTCCGCACCCCGGTTTGCCACCGAATGGGGGTCGGACAAGCGCAAGTACCAGCAGGACCCCGCCGGCATGAGGCAGCGGACGCCGTTGAGGCGGAAATCGACCCCGTCATTGGTGACGACCGGGATATGGATCCGGATCATGCCCTGCTCGAAGGACAGGTCGTTGTCGTGGTGCTCCTTGATCACCGAGCCGGGGGCGAGCCGCATCAGCCGCACGGCGTGCAGCGGGCAGGCAAAGGCCGCCAGAACCTCCGTGAAGCCGGGCGAGGCCGTCAGCGCCGGGGTATCTGCGAAGTTCGTGCAGGTGGGGTCGGAATAGATCATCTGGATCGGGTGCCGGGCGCCGGCCGGCCCCCGCAGCGCGATGACGTCCCAGTCGCCGTCATAGTTCTGGGTCACGAAGTGGCGGACCCATTCCGCGATGGCGAAATCCGCCATGGCCGCGGCGAGCCGCGCCGGATCGAAGGCGAGCGGCAGCAGCCGGTCGGGGAAGCGAGGTTGCTCCATAAAGCAACCATAAGATGTAATTTTAATATTTACAAACTTAGGTCGTGGTCTGTTTATCCTGCGGCACCCATTGCATGAAGGGCTCGGCTTCCTTCAGCGCGCGGGCGTAGGACGGTCGCTGCTTCAGGCGCTCGAGATAGGCAGTCAGTTTGTCGTAGCGCCCGGCGAGCTTCTCAACGGCGAAGTCGCAATAGAACAACGGCGGCGCCGCGGCGCAGTCGGCCATGGTGAAGTCGTCGCCAGCGATCCAGTTTTTGCCAGCGATCTGTTTTTCCGCGAGCGCGAGGCCGGTTTCGATCATGCGCTTGGCATGCGCGACGCCGTGCGGATCCCGCTCGCCCTCGGGGCGGATGCGGTCGCCGATGACCTTCTGCATGTGCAGATGCAGATTGAGATCGAAGAAGCGGTCCCATTCGCGGACGTCGAAGGCGCGCTTGGCGTCGTCGGGGATCAGTATCGTCTTTCCCGGATAATGCAGCGCCAGATACTCGATGATGCAGGTGGACTCAGGCACAATGCGTTCGCCGTCCTTGAGGACGGGGAAGCGGCCGACCGGCCAGACTTTCTTGAACGCCTCGCTTGAGTCCTTGTCGCCGAGATTGACGACAACCGGCGTGAACGCGATGTCATTCTCATAGAGCGCGATCAGCGCCTTGTGGCAGAACGACGAGAGCGGATGCAGATAGAGCGTCAGCGCCATGAAACCTCCGGACTTTGCGGAGGTCAGCCTAGCACGCTGCCAAACGCGGCAGCTACTTCACCGGCCAGACGCGCGTCACGTGGCCCATCTTGCGGCCGGGCCGGGCGTCGCCCTTGCCGTAGAGATGCAGCGACGCGCCGGGCGTCGTCAGCCAGTGTCCGGCGTCGTTGGCTTCGGCGCCGATCAGGTTGGTCATCTCGACGCGCTTGCCGAGACGCTGCGGTTTCGCCAACGGCCAGCCGGCGACGGCGCGGATGTGCTGCTCGAACTGCGACACCGTCGCGCCGTCGATGGTCCAGTGGCCGGAGTTGTGAACGCGCGGCGCGATCTCGTTGACCAGCACGGTCTTGGTCTTGCCCTTGCGCACGACGAACATCTCGACCGCGTAGACGCCGACATAATCGAATGCCTTGCCGATGCGGGTGGCGATCTTGCGCGCTTCGGCATCGAGCTCGGGCGTCACCTTCGCCGGCACCTTGGAGATATGGAGAATGTGATCGCGATGCTCGTTCTCGGTCGTCTCGAAGCATTCGACATGACCGTCCGCCGAGCGCGCCGCGACCACCGACACTTCGCGTTCGAAATTGACGAAGCCTTCGAGGATGCACGGCTCGTTCTTCAGGCTGCGCCACGCCGCATTGGCGTCGCCGCCTTTGGCGATCTTGGTCTGGCCCTTGCCGTCATAACCCATGCGCAGGGTCTTGAGAACGGCGGGCAGGCCGACCTTCTCGATGCCGGCCGCCAATTGCGAGGCGCTATGCACTGAAGCATAAGGCGCAGTGCCGATGCCGAGCTTGGCGACGAAATCCTTTTCAACCAAACGGTCCTGCGTGATTTCCAGCACGTGCGGATTGGGAAACACCGGCTGGCGCTTGGCAAGAAACGCCGCGGTCTTGGCCGGCACGTTCTCGAATTCGTAGGTGATGACGTCGACGCTGTCGGCAAAGCGCGCGAGCGCCGCTTCGTCGTCATAGGCGGCGCGGGTGAAGCTGCGCACGACGTCGAAAGCGCAGGAGTCTTTGTCCGGCGAATAGATGTGGACATTCAGCCCGAGTTGCTGCGCGGCGATCGCCAGCATGCGGCCGAGCTGTCCGCCGCCGAGAATCCCAATCGTCGCGCCGGGCTTGAGCATTCGTTATTTCGGCCGCTTGGCGACGGCCTTGGTCTGCTTGGCGCGCCAGTCGGCGAGGCTTTTCGCCGCCTTCGGATCGGAGAGGCCGAGCACGGCGGCGGCGAGCAGCGCGGCGTTGATCGCGCCGGGCTTGCCGATGGCCAAGGTGCCGACCGGAATACCGGCCGGCATCTGCAGGATCGACAGCACGGAATCCTTGCCTTCCAGCGCATGCGTGTTCATCGGCACGCCGAACACCGGCAGTAGCGTCATTGAGGCGGCCATGCCGGGCAGGTGGGCGGCGCCACCGGCGCCGGCGATGATCACCTTGAAGCCGTTATCGGCGGCATTGGTGGCGAATTCGTACAGCCGGCGCGGCGTGCGGTGCGCCGAGACGATCAGCTTGTCGTAGCCGATCTTGAGCGCGTCCAGCGTTTCCGCGGCGTGCTGCATCGTGGCCCAGTCGGACTGACTGCCCATAATGATCGCGACCGGTTTTGCAGCCATCATGCCCCCGAGCGCGTCTTGCAGCGCTATAAATGCCGCCGAATCCGGCGGAAGGAAGCGGCGGATTATAGGTTCAGACCCCCCTCTGGCAAGGCGAAACCGCTATGGTGCGGGCTTGACCAGCAAGCAATGTGATTCGTCCGTGGCCGCAGATAGTTCCGATCGACCGCAAGCCGTCCCGCCAGCCGATGCGGCGCTGCTGGCCGAGATCGGGCGGCTCCAAGCCGAACTGATGCAGGC